>CANSLL010000011.1 GCA_947647695.1 uncultured Clostridia bacterium
TCAGGCGATCAAGGATTTTTATGAAAATGACGAGTTGATTGCCATAACAAAGGAGTTAGCGGATACGCTCCGCAAGAACAAGACGATCGACTGGCAGAAGCGGGAGTCCGCAAGAGCTAAAATGCGTATGCTCATCAAGAAGCTCCTAAAGAAGCACAAGTACCCGCCGGAGGGTATGGAAGACGCCGTTCAAACCGTTATGGCGCAATGCGAGTTATGGGTGGATAATGCTGGTATGGAATACTGAGGAGGATATCGTATGAAGAATATAATGGAATTTTCCAGCCGGGAGGCATTTCGGGAGTGGCTTGAGGCGCATGGCCAGTCGAGCGAGGGCGTATGGCTCTTGTTTGGCAAAGCCGGCGGGCCAAAAACGATCAAGGCGGAGGAGGCGCTGGAGGAAGCGCTCTGCTTTGGCTGGATTGACGGGCAGATGCAGCGTATAGACGAGAAACGCTATCAGAAATATTTTTCCCTGCGCAGGGAAAAGAGCAAGTGGTCGGAGAAGAACAAGGCGTTGGCGGAGGACTTGGAACAGCGGGGGCTTATGACGGAGTTTGGCCGAAAGAAGATTGCGGAAGCGAAGGCGAACGGCCAGTGGGACGCGCCTGCGCCGGCAGGGGCGTCGGAGGAGCAGATCGGTTTGCTGGCAGCGTTGTTAGAGGGGCATGAGCCTGCATACACGAATTTCCAAGCGATGGCCTTGTCGGTCAAAAGGACTTACACGCGGGCATATTTTGATGCAAAGACGGACGCCGGCCGGGCGCGGCGGATCGCCCGGATCATAGAGCGGTTAGACCAGAATCTAAAACCAATGTAGTAACTGATACCCCCGGGGGCATGCGGCCCCCGGGGGTATCATCATTGCCCGCCGGTAATACAGCTCCTCCTGCAAAGCGGGCATCAAAACAAAAAACAGGTCAGGACCCGCGCCCGCGGAACAAAAGCCGCTGCTTTTGCGGGGGAATCGCGCAGCAGGGCTGCCCTTCCCCCTTCTCCATCACACCAACAGGACTCCGCTCTCCGGCGGAAGATCAAGGCGCAGCTGTCCGCCATAGACCGCAAACCGCTGTCCCGACAGGGCGTCCTGCGCCATCGCCGCCGGCCATGGCAGCGTCAGCGCATACGTCCGGTCGCCGTTGTTCAGCGCCACCCAGGTAGTCTCCTCCCCCAGGGTGCGGCGGAATACCAGCACCCCGCCCTCGGCGTGCTCATAAAAAATCTCGCCCCGCTGCAACGACGCCCGCTCCCGGCGCAGCTTCCCCAAAATGCGGTAATGGGCCAGCAGGACCGCGTCCTCCTTCCCCCAGGGGAACGTCCCCCGGTTGAACGGATCCTCGCAGCCCTCCATCCCCGCCTCGTCCCCGTAGTACACCGTGGGCGAACCGGGGAAGGCATACAGCAGCGTGGACGCCAGCTTCAAACGGCGCACCGCCCGCTGGCGCTCCATCCGGCTCAGCCGGTAGCGCGCCCGGTAGGCCCGGTCGTAGCCGCTCAGGTCCTCGCTCTGCCCCAGCAGCGTCAAAATACGGGGATTGTCGTGGGTGCCCAAAGAGTTCAGAGACGCATAAAACGCCGCCGGGGGATAGTGCTCCCGGATCGTCTCCATCGTCTCCACAAAATCCCGGGCGTCGCCTCCCTGGAGCCACGCGATGGCCGAGACGCGGAAGGGATAATTCATCAACCCGTGGGTCTCCCGGCCCAGGAGATACCTGCGCCGCTCCCCGTAGGCGATCTTGTTCGACCCGTCCTCCCAGACCTCGCCGATGACAATGGCGTCCGCCTTTTCTTCCACCGCCGCGCCGCGCAGCTTTTCGATAAAGCTGTCCGGCAGCTCGTCGGCCACGTCCAGACGCCAGCCCGACGCCCCGGCCCGCAGCCAGTGGCGGATGACGGAATCCTCGTTTTCAATGATAAAATCCACATACGACGGCGTGGATTCCCGCACCTGGGGCAGGGTGGAAATGCCCCACCAGGAAGAATACGCGTCGGGCCAGTGGGAAAAATCGTACCATTCGTACCAGGGGGAGTCCTGACTCTGGGCCGCGCCCACGGTGTCGTACCAGCCCCGGGCATTGAAATAGCGGCTGCCATCGCCGTTGTGGTTGAACACGCCGTCCAGCACGATGCGGATGCCCCGCTTTTCCGCCTCCCGGCACAGCAGGCGGAAGTCCTTTTCCGTCCCCAGCATGGGGTCGATCTTCTGATAGTCGCAGGTGTCGTAGCGGTGGTTCGACGCCGCCTCAAAAATCGGATTGAGATAGATCGTGGACACGGACAAGCTCTCCAGATAGGAAAGCCTCGACAAAATCCCCTTGAGGCTGCCGCCGAAAAAGTCCCGGTTGGTGACGACGCCGTCCTCCGGCTCGTAAGCCATCAGCTCGTCCCAATTCTCGTGGACCCAGCGGTCGCCGGGCATCCCCTCGGGGTTTGGCGGCTCGAGACGGCAGAAGCGGTCGGGAAAGATCTGATACGTCACCCCCGCGCCGAACCAGGCGGGGGTATCCGTGCTGCCGTCGTAGACCGTGAGCTGGAAGGGCGGCGGGGCGCTGCCCTCCGCAAAGCCCTCCGCGCCGTAGCAGCGGACGCTTCCGTCCTCATACCGGAGGCGGAAATAATACCACACCAGCTCCGGCGCGCCGGGAGCGGAGAAGGAAAAGGCAAAGCCGCCCCGCGCCTCGTCCCGGACCATGGCGCACTCCTGTTTCAGCGCGGAAAATTCCCACGCGGTACAAAGGGTACAGGATACGGCGTCCGCCGGAGCACGGAAGAAAAAGTCTACGCCGGTTTGCAGCGGGACCGCCCCGAAGGGCTTTTTATATACTTCCATGCGGGGGTGAAAAACAGCTGCGTCAAGCATAAATCGTGCCTCGATTCGTCAGGGATTTGGAGGATGACCGGTATAGCCGGCCATCATAGATTGTCAAAAAAGCCCTCCGTGGGAACGCCCAGTCAGCCCAAAAGGGTATTTTCTCCGGCGATGACGGCGCCGGCGTCCTCCTCGGTAAAATAGGCGTTGAGGATGCCCACGGCCACGGGAGCCAGGTACGCGCCGGCGTCGGCCTTTTCGATGACCACCGCCACGGCGATCTGGGGATCGTCGTAGGGCGCGTAGGCGATGAACACGCCGTTGGCCTTGATCTGGCCGATCTGGGCCGAACCGGTCTTACACGCGGCGTCCACCACGCAGCTGCGGAAGTAGCCCGACACACTGCCGGTCTGGGCCAGACTGTGCATACCCGTCAGCACCGCGTCCAGGTTGTCCGGGTCGATGTCGATGGCGTTGAGCAGCTCCGGCTTCGCCTCGTAGAGAATCTCCGAGTCGTCGTAGCTGCGCACCCGCTTGAGCAGATGGGCCTGATAGTGCTTGCCGCCGCCGGCCAGGGTCGCGGTGTAATTGGCCAGCTGAACGGGGGTAAATAGGTAGTCCGCCTGACCGAAGGCCGCCCAGGGGGCGTAGTCGTGGCCCGCGTCGTTCACCGTCAGCGTCCCGGCGGTGTCGCCGATCTCGATGCCCGTGGATTCGCCCAGGCCGAAGGCGGCGCAGTAGTCGTTCAACCGCGTCATGCCCAGACGGTAGCCCATTTCCGCGAAGTAATAGTTGCACGAGACCGTGACCGCCTGGGTAACGTTCACCGGCCCGTGGCCCGCCCGGTACCAGCAGGACGCGCCGCTGCGGCTGTCGCCGGGATAGTACCAGCGGCCCGTGTCCCGGATCTTCGTCTTGGTGTCGATGACGCCCTCCTGCAAGGCGGCGACAGCCGTCAGGGGCTTGAAGGTGGAGCCGGGGGCATAGGTGCCCATGGTGGCCCGGTTCCACATGGGCTTGCGCTCATCGGCAGCGTAGTCGTTGTACAGCTGGCGGATGGACGCGGGGTCGTAGGTGGGATAGGAGGCCAATGCCAGCACGTCGCCGGTGCCGATCTCGATGACCACCACCGCGCCGCCGCGGACGATGCGGTCCTTCGCCGTCAATTCCTCCACCTTGTCGCCCAGGAACTGCTCCACCGCCTCCTGCAAGGGCAGGTCGATGGTCAGCTCCACGGTGCCGCCGGGCTGGGGCTCGGTCTGGTACAGGGCGCTGGTCACCTTGCCCTCGTCGTTGATGCCCACCACCCGGCGTCCGTTCACGCCGTGGAGGTAGGTCTCAAAGGCGGACTCCGCGCCGCTGCGGCCGACGGAGTCGTTGATCGTATAGCCCTGGTCCTTCAGCTCTTGGTACTCCTCCGGGCCGATCTTGTTGACGTAGCCCAGCACATGGGCCGCCGCCGTGGTGGCGTATTCCCGGGTGGAGGATGTGCCGATCTCCGCGCCGTAGTAGTCCCCGTCTTTAATCAGCGTAATCAGATCGATGTCCACGTCCTCGGCCAGCACATAGGCGGAGGTGGCATAGATTTTCCGCAGGGCGATCTCGTAGCGCACCGAGACGATGCGCCGGGCGTCGGCGTCGGAGACCTCCGGGGCGATCTCAAAGTCCCAGCGCATGGCGGTCATCAGCTGCTCCGCCGTCAGATCGGACAGGTCCAGGGACGGCTCGGCCAGCAGGGCGTCCAGATAGGGGCTGGGCTTCAAATTGTCCCTCTGATCCTCGTCGGCCAGCGCCTTGCGGCGCTTTTCCAGTTGAGTATCCAGCCGGTCCCGGAGGGAATCCACATAGCGGTTGAAGGTGTTCCAGGTCACGTCGCCGGCCTGGAGATAGGCAAAAGGCGCGTCCGCGGTGATGGGCACGTTGTCCGTGCAGGCGATGCCCTTGTCCCGGCACAGGTCCAGCAGGCGCAGGATCGCCTCGTTCTGGTCCGCGTCCTTGGGCAGCAGGGATGCGTCAAAGGTCAGGGTGTAGGTGCTGCGGTTGCCCACCATCAGATTGCCGTTGCGGTCGGTGATGTTACCGCGGGACGCCTCCACCGTGGTGGGGCGCACGATCTGGGACGCCGAGCGCCGCCGGTACTCCTCCCCGTGGACGATCTGGATATTGAACATCACGGCGAAATAGGACAGCAACACCGCCCCCAGAAACAAAAGCAGGACCGCCACACGCCGCCGGTGCTGCTTGAAATACTCCTGTTGTTCTTGAGGTTCCATAGTAAATACTCCTTGTAAAACGGGAAGAAACGGTTACGAATCGTATCGAAACAGCCGGTTGAGCCGGGTGTAAAGAAAAAAGATGGGGATGACAAAGACGATGGACGCGGCGATCTCCCGCCCGGCCAGCTCCAGCACCGCCAGAGGGTTGGCGTGGTGGACGGCCAGGAGGAACAGGAACTGGATCAGGTCGATGATGGCGTAGGCGATCAGGGCATAGATCAGGCTGCCGAACACATTGCGCATGACCCAGTATTTGGAGATGATGGCCACGGCCAGGGCGATGCAGAAGAAGGAGAAGGTGTAGACGCCGGGAAAGACGCCGGCGCCGGCGTTGTCGCAGAGGAAGCCCACGGCGATGCCGAAGACGGTGCCTCCCGTGGGTCCTTCCAGGGCGGCCACCACGGCGATGACCATGGGCAGGAGGAAAGGGTACACGTTCAGGATGCGCAGCTGGTCCAGCACGGCTTGTTGCAGGAACAGGAACAGCAGCAGGGCCAGGGCGTAAAGGGCCCATTTGGTAAAGAGGGCTTTTTTTGTCAGCATTGTAACCCCTCCTTCTCACCTTGCACGCCGTCCGCCCGGAAAGGAAACGTCATTTCGAAGCGTATATGATTTTTCGCCAGCATTGTGACCCTCCTTCTCACCTTGCACACCGTCCGCCCGGAAAGGGAGCGGGCGCGTAAAAAAAGCCTGCGGGTTTTTGTCAGCATGGGGCGCGCTCCTTTCCGTTCAGGATACGATGGTAAAATCGGTGATGACAAAGACCTCGGTCAGCTCGTCGAAGTCCGCGGCGGGGGAAAGCAGAGCATAGTCCATGGCGCCGGAGTCGTCGGTGACGACCTCCTCCACGCTGCCCACGACGAGGCCCGCGGGATAGTAGCCGCCCAGGCCCGAGGTGGTGATCAGGTCGCCGTTGAGCAGGACGCTGTCGGCGGAGACGAAGTTCAGGCGCAGCATCCCCTCGGGCATCAGGTTGAAATCCCCGGCGGCGATGGCCGCCTCCCCGGAGCGAAAGACCGTAGCGCCGATCTCAAAGTCCGTGTCCACGGTGGTCAGCACCGTGGACCAGTTGGCGCCCACCTCGGAGACGACGCCCACCAGGTAGCCCTCGGCGTTGATGACGCAGTCCTTAGGCTCGATGCCCATGGAGGATCCCTTGTTCAGCGTCAGGGTACGGGTCCAGTTGGACCGGGTGTGGTCCACCACCATGGCCGTTTCATACGAAAACGACCGCTGCTGGGGGCGCAGGTTCAAAAGCTGGCGCAGCCGTTCGTTTTCGGCGCTGTCGGCCTTGGCCTGGCGGTTTTCCTCCTCCAGTTTGGCAATGCGCTCCTTCAGCGCCGCGTTTTCCTCCTTCAGCGCGTCGTAATCACCGGCGAAGCGGATGCGCCCGTCGATCCAGTTGGCGGTGGCGGAGATGGCGGCGCGGAAGGGGGCCGAGACGATCCCCACGGCGTTTTGTACCGGCGCAGCCGCGCCGGCGCCGAAGGTGGACAGCACGGCCATGGTCACCGTGACGATTACGGCCACCAGTAAGATCCAGATCCCGTGTCTGGAAAAAAACTCTTTCATAGCTCCTCCTTAGAGAACAGGAATGGGGGATTTTTCTGCATTTTTATGTCCGGCCCGGGGGCCGGGGCCGCATACGGCGGCGCGGCGGGTCAGGCAAGAACACGGACGCCGAATTTCTCCAGCATCCGGGAAAGCCTGCACAGCGGCAGGCCCATGACGTTGAAGAAATCGCCCTCAATGCCCTCGACCAGCAGCGCGCCGAAAGCCTGGATGCCGTAAGCGCCCGCCTTGTCCATGGACTCGCCCGTGCGGAGGTAGGCGCGGATGGCGGCCTCGTCCAGGGTAGCGAAGCGGACACGGGTCGTCTCCGCCTCGGTCAGCGTCCGGTTGCCCTGGGACACGGTGACGCCCGTGGACACGGTGTGGGTCCGGCCCGACAGGGCCGAGAGCATCCGAAAGGCGTCCGCTTCGTCCACGGGCTTGCCCAGGGCCTGGCCGTCCAGGAACACCATGGTGTCCGCCGTAAGGACGATATCCTCCGGGGCGGCCATGGCCGCGGCGGCATAGGCCTTGTTCCGGGAGATATATTTGACCGTCTCCTCAGGGGACAGTCCGGCGGGGTATGTCTCGTCGCTGTCGACGCTGATGACGGTGTAGGTCAGGCCGATGCGCCCCAGCAGCTCCTGACGCCGGGGGGACTTGGATGCCAAGATCAGATGTGTCATGAAAAGGCCGCTCCTTTTTTGCGGATTTTGTCGAATCATATCGAATTTCGTCGTATTTTAGCCGGAAAAGATCACCGTGCCGCCATGCCGGGCCGGAGCATTCACTCCACGCCCCGGTAAAACAGGCCTCGGGTATATGTCCCCTCCGCCGGTACGGCGGCGGTCCCCTCCCTTGCCGCGCGCAGCAGCGCCGCGCACGATGCCGGGGACTCGGTGGTAAAGCGCAGACGGAGAAAATCGAGGCCAAGCGCGTTCAGCTCCTCCGCCTTGTCCAGCAGGAAAAGGGTCTTGGCGTTCTCGATCTCCCAGCACCCGTCAAAGAGGGGCAGGAGGGGGAAAGCGGCTCCCGTGCGGTCGGTGAGGGTTTTTGCGCCCGCCGTGCCGCCGGGAAAGTTTTCCGTCAGCATCAGGGGCAGGCGTCCGTAAACCACAGTCTCCAGGGGAAGGAAGTTTTGCAGGTCCCGCAGCTGCTGGCAGCGCAGCTCAAAGGACGCCGCGGCGGAGCACAATCCCTTGTCCCGCCAGAAGCACAGCGCCTCGCTGTTGAACAGGTTCAAGCCGAGATCGCCGCACAGCGTCAGGCCGCAGCCCTCCGCCAGCGCCAGATGGCCCAGGTTCGACACCGCGGCCAGCGCAACGCCCTGCTTAGGCAGCGCCTCCAGCATCCGGCGCAGCGCGTCACGCCGCCGCTCCTTCCAGACTCGCGGGAGCACGGCGCATACCTCCGTCTGCTCCCGCGCGGAGCACGGCAGCTTTTCGATCTCCTCCAAAGGGACGTACAAGCGCGCCGGGACCTGGCCCAGCAGCTCCGCTGTGACCTGTCCGGCCTCCGCCACCGACACGGTATAGCGGGGCGCGGCGGGACGGCCGGCCCGGTCCGCCTGCGCCGGGAGATAGGGCCGCGTGGTGCGCCGGGGCAGGGCGGTACGCTTTGCCGTCAGCGCGTCAAGAGCGCTGCGGCGCAGCCCGTTGAGGGCCGCTGCGGACAGGGACAGGCCCTCGTCCACCGAGGCTTCCACCGCCGCCGCTTCATATACGGTGCCGCCGGTTTTGGCAAGGCGGGCGGCGGCGTCCTCCGCCGTTAGGGCGCGGGTGCGGGCGTTTTCTGGTACAGGACCGGAGACGGCGGCGCAGCGCCCCGCCCCGTCCCGGACATTTAGCTGTGCGGGAGCATCCCGGCGGACCGTCAGGGAAAAGGAGACAGCCACCCTGCGGTGCTCCCCGGTTTCATAGAAGGCGCGGGCGGCGGCAAAGAGATCCCTCGGCTCCCCTGCATCGTTGTCCCGGACGCCGAACATGACAGGCCCCGTCTGTCCGGTGAAATAGCCGTCGGTAAAGCCGCTGCGGGAGAAAGCGGCGGTCAGGGCTTCCCGTTCGGCCCGGGTCGGACCGCGCCCCTCTTGCAGCAGGCGGGCATAGACGCCCGTCACCACGGCGACGTATTCCGGCCGCTTCATGCGGCCCTCTAACTTCAAAGACGTGACGCCCAGGGCCATCAGCTCCGGCACATGCTCCGCCAGGGAAAGGTCCTTCAGACTCAGGGCGTATTTCGTCCCCCCGCCCGCGGCGCAGGGCAGGCGGCAGGGCTGGGCGCACCGGCCCCGGTTGCCGCTGCGTCCGCCGATCAGGGCGCTCATGGCGCACTGTCCGGAATAGGACATGCAGTGGGCCCCGTGGACAAAGACCTCCGTCTCCAGCCCCTCCAGGGCGCAGACCGCGGCGATCTCCTCCCGGTCCATCTCCCGGGCCAGGACAACGCGGGTCAGCCCCAGGTCCCGGGCGACCTTCGCCCCGTCCAGGTTGTGGATGGACATCTGGGTGCTGGCGTGGAGGGGAAGGTCCGGCGCGGCGGCGCGCACCGCGCGGAGCACGCCCCAGTCCTGGACCAGCAGGGCGTCCACGCCCACCTCCGAGGCGTAAGCGGCCAGGGACGCGGCGGCGGGCAGCTCCCGGTCCGTCAGGAGGGTGTTCAGCGTGAGATAGACCCGCACGCCCCGCAGATGGCAGTATTCCACGGCGGAGGCCAGTTCCTCGGGGGTGAAATTTTTTGCGCTCCTGCGGGCGTTGAAGTCGCCGCAGCCGAGGTAGACCGCGTCCGCCCCGCACTGGACGGCAGCGGTCAGGGCCTCCGGTCCGCCCGCGGGAGCAAGAAGCTCGGGGCGCATCAGCGCTGGTTTTGCAACTTGAAGATCTCCCGTTTCAGCTCGGAGATCTCGCTTTTGCACCGGGACGCCTCGTCCAGGTAATCCTTCAGCTGGGCGCGCAGGTTTTCCGCGATCTCCTGGGCCTTGAACAGCTCGTCGGCCAGGTTGACGGCGGCAAGCACGGCGACGTCGGTGGTACCCGCGCGGGTCGCTTCCCGGGTCTCGGTCATCTTCCGGTCCACATAAGCCGCCACGCGCTCCACATAGTCGCTGTCCTCCTCGGCAAGAAAGGTATATTCGTTTCCGCAGATGGTCACAGTCACACGATGGTCCATAGTCACAGCTCCTGTCTTTTGTAAGTGGTTGATTGGCTCGTGTGCCAAGGGATACCAAATCTATTATAGTATAGCACATCTATTTCCGGTGTAAAAGCACTTTTCATACATCGTTTACAGATGATTTACATTTTTTGTTCCACGGGTGCGGAACCGGGGCCATTTTTTGTTTGACACACGCTTTGCGGAAGCGGCTATGGCGCTGCGTTGACGCGGCCTTACCCCCTTGGAGCTTCCTGCCCTAAAAGGGTAAGGTCATTGTCCGCCGGCAATATAGATCCTTCTGCCAAATCATCGTTCCGTAAAAGAATCTTCCCCATTGGCGGAAGATTCTTGTTGTCGTTTGACCCGGTTTCGTGTAGAATAGAGGAATAAAAACCATTTGTCCGGCGAAAGGAGCCTCCCCATCCATGAATTACGCCCTGAACCTCAAGCCCAGCGACCAGCTGGCCCTGCCCCGGCAGGACGTGCGCGCCCTGCTCTCGGCGGGCGACGGCGCTGCGGCGCTGTTGTATCTCCAGCTTGCCGAAGGCGGCGAAATGTCGGCCCAGGCCCTCTGCCGCACCCTGCACTGGAGCGCCGGGGCCCTTTCCGCCGCCGAGGAGACGCTAACGCGTCTGGGCCTGCTGGGAGAGCGCCGGGAGGTTCAGGAAACGGCGCCGTCCGCCCCGGAGCGCGCGTGCCCGGCGTACAGCCGCGCCGACCTGCTCCAGGCCCTGGAGGGCGGCGGTGAGTTTGCCGCGCTGCGCCGGGCCGTAGGGGAAAAGCTGAACAAAGTCCTCACGGAAAAGGACGACGCCATCCTCCTGGGCCTGTACGATTACCTGGGCCTGCCCGCGGACGTGATCTTCCTGCTCACCGGCCACTGCATCCAGCGGGCCGAGCGGCGCTACGGCGAGCACCGCCGCCCTACCCTGCGTCAGATCGAAAAAGAGGGCTACCGCTGGGCGCGCCTGGGACTGATGACCCAGGAGCTGGCGGTGGAATACCTCAAAGAATATGCCCGGAAACAGACCATGCTCCCGTCGATGATGGCGGCCCTGCGCCTGGGCGGCCGGGAGCCGGTGGCCCGGGAGCTGGAATTTTTGGAGCGCTGGATGGAATGGGGCTTTTCCGACGAAGCGGTGGCCCAGGCCTACGAACAGACCGTATTCAAATGCGGGAAATTTGAGTGGCGCTACTGTAACGGCATCCTGCGGGACTGGGACAAAAAGGGCCTGCACACCCCCGAGGAGATCGCCGCTGGGGACAAACCGCCCCGCGCCGCCCGGACCCAGGACCGCCCCGCACGCCGGGGCGCGTCCCAGGAGGACCAGGAACAGGCGCGGGAAAAGGAACGCGCCGCCGCCGTACAGGAAAGCGTGGCGTGGATGAAAGAATACTTGAAAGAGACTGAGGAGCCGTAAGGAGGGCGAGGAAGCATGTCCTACGATGGAAGGACCCTGATGCGGGCGAAAGCGCGCTTTGACGAGGATAAGGAACGGCGCAGCGCGCAGCAGCGCCGGTTCCGCCGGGAGCTGACGGACCGGTATCCCCGCCTGGGGGAGATCGAAACCGCCCTGCGCGCGTCCATGAGCGGCGTGATTGCCGCGGCGCTGCGCCACGGCCAGGACCCCGCGGAAGAGGTCGCGCGGCTGCGGGAGGTCAATCTCGCCCTCCAGGAGGAACGCCGCCAGCTGCTGCGTCAGGCGGGCTGCGCCCCGGACGCCTGGGAGGAGACCCCTGCGTGCCGCCGCTGCGGTGATACGGGCTACGACGGGACAAAGCTGTGCGCATGTCTGAAGGCCTACTATGTCGCCGAGCAGAACCGGGAGCTTTCCAAGCTGCTGAACATCGGCGCCCAGAGCTTCGAGACCTTCCGCCTGGATTATTACGACAAGGCGGTCTGGCCAGACTACGGCATGTCCCCTTACGAAAACATGACCCTGATCCGGGAGACCTGCTGGCGCTACGCGAAAAACTTCGGCAAGGGGACCGGAGGCAACCTCTTTTTGACCGGCGCGCCGGGTCTGGGCAAGACATTCCTCTCGGCGTGCATCGCCCGGGAGGTGTCCCAGAGCGGCTTTTCGGTGGTATACGACACGGCGGGCCACGTTTTTTCCCAATTCGAGATGCACAAGTTCCGCCGCGGGGACGAGACGGAGCAGGAGGAGGCCGCGGCGGACGTGCGGCGGTGCCTGAACTGCGACCTGCTGATCCTGGACGACCTGGGCGCCGAGCTGGTGACGCCCCTGGTCCAGGAGGTGCTCTACGAGCTGATCAACGGCCGCATCGTGGGAGAAAAGCGCACCATCATCAACTCCAACCTGACCGAACAGGAGGTGCGCCGCCGCTACTCTCCCCAGATCGCCTCCCGCCTCGCGGGAGAATACCGCACGCAGATGTTTTTCGGCGACGATATCCGAAAGCGCGTGCGGAGCTGAACCAGACAAGCAAGCGCCGCCGCGCTCTGACACGGCGGATGCCCGAGCCCTGCCGGACGCATAAGCGGCGGGGGGATGCCGTTTTCTTCCGGCATCCCCCCGCCGCTTTTCCATACCTGCCGCCCCTGCCGGACGGCGAAAAAAACCGGAAATGACGCCGGAAACTATATAGTCATAGAGTGGACAGGAAAATGGCAACATAGTAAAATATACGGAATGAACCGGGACAGGCGCGCCTTTTTGCGCCCTTTTTCAAGGAGGCCGGGCCGTGGATCAAAACTATATCGCGCCGGCGGCGGCGCTGAAAAAATTAAAGACCGCCCGGAGCCTTTTCCAGACCGTCTACCTCTACGGGGCCACCGGCTACGGCAAGACGGAGCTGATCCGCCAGTACCTGTCGGGCCGGAAGTACTGCTACCTCTCCTGCGAGGCGCTGCCCTGGTCCACCGGGGCGCTGCCCCCGCCGGAGCCGGGCCGGGCCGGCCGCCGGGTGGTGGTCATCGACGACCTCCACCGGCTGAAAAGCGCGGAGCTGCGAAAGGAAATCCTGGCGCTGGAACAGCGCCAGGACCTCTGGCTCATCCTGGTGAGCCGCAGCCCCATCCCGGCGTGGCTGATGCCCTGCTACGTCCGCGACGGGTTTATCGTCATCAGCGAGAACGATTTGCACATGGGCCGGGAGGAGATCACCGGCTATCTGAGCGCCCGGGGCATCTCCTTCACTGAGGAAAACATCCAGTATTTGCAGGACACCGCCGAGGGCAACGCCTACATCCTCCACCATGTGGCCCTGCGGATGCAGGAGGGCATCTCCCCCGGTCCGGCGCTACAGGCGGAGATCCGGGAGGCCTTCGCCTCTTACCTGGAAAACGTGGTGCTGGTGCGCTGGGACAGCGATTTGCTGGAGCTTCTCATGCAGGTCAGCGTGGTGGACGAATTCACCCTGGAGCTGGCGGAGATGATCTCCGGCAGCCTCCGGGTCGCCGCCCTGCTGGAGCAGGCGGCGGAGGCGGGGAACTTCCTTTCCCGGGAGGACGGCGTCTACCGCCTGCGCCCGGTGCTGGTGGACGCCCTGCGGAACCGGGCGCGGAAGGTGTACGGCACGGAGCGGGTGAAGGAGTTCAAATACAGCGCCGCCCTCTACTACGAGCTGCACGACCAGGTGGTTCCCGCGCTGCGGCTGTTCGAGGAGTGCGGCAAGACCGAGCGGATCAAAACCCTGCTGGTCCGCAATGCCCGGATGAACGTGGGCATCGGCCACTACTACGAGCTGCGCCGCTACTACTTCAACCTGGACGAGGCGGAGATCGCCGACAGTCCGGTGCTGATGGCGGGGATGAGTATGCTTCACTCCCTGCTGATGGACGCCGAGAAGAGCGAGTACTGGTACGAGAAGCTGAGAGCCTTCGCCGCCGGGGCCAAGGGCGGCGTCCGGCGGGAGGCCCTGGGCCGCCTCTGCTACCTGGACATCGCCCTGCCCCACCGGGGGAGCCGGGACGTGCTGGCGGTGATGAAGAACATCCCCGCCCTGCTGCTGGACAAGGACAACCGCCTGCCGGAGCTCTCTGTCACCAGCAACCTGCCCAGCACCATGAACGGCGGCAAGGACTTCTGCCACTGGAGCGCCGAGGACCGGAAGCTGGCAAAGACCATGGGGCCGCTGGTGGAGCGTATCCTGGGCCGCTACGGGAAGGGGATGGTCAAGGCCGCCCTGGGCGAGAGCCTGTACGAGAAGGGCGAGGACAATTACACGGTGATGGCCCTGCTGGCCCAGGCCCAGATGGAGACGGAGCGGGGCGGGACCATGGAGATCGCCTTCGCCGCCGTGGGCGTCCGCGTGCGGCTGGCGCTGCTCCAGGGGGAGTTCCAGGCAGCGCGGGAGCTGCTCTCGTCCTTTGAACAGGCGGTGAAGGAGAAGCGGGCGGTCCAGCTTCTGCCCAACATCCAGGCCCTCCGGTGCCGTCTGGCCCTGTACGAGGGGGACCTGGACACAGCGTCGCGCTGGCTGGAGACCGCCCCGGACGAGGACATGGAGTTCTGCGTCCTGGAGCGGTACCGCTACCTGACCAAGGTGCGCTGCTACCTGGCAAACGGGGCCTATCTCAAGGCCCAGGCCCTCTTGGAGAAGCTGCGCTACTACGCCGGGCAGACGGACCGGCCCTATATCCGCATGGAGACCGGCCTGCTGTCCGCCGCGGCCAAGGAGCGGGCGGGGGGACCCTGGCGGGAGGAGCTGCGGGCCGTCCTGCAGGAGGCGGAGCACTACCGCTTCCTGCGCCTCATCACCGAGGAGGGAGCGGCGGTGTGGCCCCTGCTGCAAAAGGAGAAGAAGGGGCTGCTCTCGGACAAGACTTTGGACCGGGACTGGCTGCGCCGCCTGCTCACCGAGGCCGAGGAGATGGCCCGGCGCTATCCCCTGTACCTGAAAAAGCGCACCGCCGCCGCCGCGGACTTCGGCGAGACGGCCCTGACCATCCTGCGGTTGCAGGCAGACGGCCTGTCGCTGAACCAGATTGCGGAAAAGCTGGGGATGAAGCCCTTTTCCGTGTCGTACCATATCCAGGAGAACTATCGCAAGCTGAATGTCACCCGCAAGGCCGACGCCCTCCTGACGGCGCGGAGCCTGGGGATTATCTGAGGAGGAAATACCATGAAACGCAGAATGCTCAGTATCATCACCGCCCTGGCCCTGTGCCTGAGCCTGCTCCCGGGGACGGCGTTGGCGGCGGGGGACGGCGTGGTTACGATTACGGACTTGTTGGGCAAATCGGTCACCCTGGAACCCGGGAAGAAATATGTGGCGGTGTACGAAAGCGGCGGCGGCGTGGCGGAGGCGGAGGATGCGCTGGCTGATTATCTGACATACGAAAACGGCGTGCTGACGGTTCGCGGAAACCTTTTTATAAAGGGCAGCATGACCGTCACAGCCGACCTGGCGATCCAAGGGGCAGACGACGGCGGGAACGGATTGACGCTGGGCGACTACGACTACTCCGTCTCAAACCCCACAGGGCTCACGCTGGGCAGCCATACGCTGACCCTGACGGAGAATATGGATTTCCGTGTTTTCGGCTTCAACCTTGCCCTTGACCAAGGCACGATTGAGGGCGGGACAAATCTTAGCTTTATCAGCGGCGGCGCCGCGGCAAGCGGGCCGCTGACGGTGCGGAACGCCGGCAAAGTCCAAATCGAAGGGAAAAATGACTCCGGCTCGATTCTTCCAAAGCTGACGGTGGAACGCTGTGCCAATGTAAGTCTTGTGCAGGCGAACGCGACTGATGAATCTATAGTAATGGACCCGGACAATATTACCGCCGATGGCCCCGTTAGACTGCAAAAGTTTAGCAACACAGGAGCGATAACTGGTCTATCCCTGTTTGCACCCACCACTCCCGGACAGCCCGGCGGGACCCTCTATGACCCCTACGACGATATTCCTGCGGACGAGCTTAAGTTGTACAACTGTCGCATCCCGACCGTCTACAGGGACGGGGAGAGCCGGGTATACTATAAGCCCAATAAATCCGGCAACCCCAACGTGCTGACCCTGGAGAATGTGACCTATACGGGTACGATGGCTACAGGTGTTAACGCCCAGGTTGTCTTGAAGGGGAAAAACGAGGTGGCGCTGCTTAACGCCACCCCTGTAGAGCTGACGGGAGACGGCGATTTTACGGGGAAAATCGTCGCACAGCAGTTTACGAACAACTCCACGGGAACGGTGAACGCGGTGGTGGCAGTTGACAGCACTCGCGGCCCCTACACCGTATACGGGGAGCGCAGCACATCTGATTTTGGCGCGCCCGCCGCTGGGAGCAAGAACTTCCCCCTGACAGTCACAAGCGGCGCGACGCTGACGGTCAAGGAAGGTGAATACCTGGATATCATGGACCCCCAGGGGCTGAAAAACCAGGGGACCGTCGTCAACAATGGAACTATACAGTTTGCGCCGGGCTCGTCCGGCACGGCGAGCTTCGGCAAAATCGTCAACGACGGGGTGTTCAGCATCTTCCTGGAAAATGGAGCCGACACCTCGGGCCTCCCGGCGCTCATCAGGAGCCTGGGCCTCACCGGCGGCGGCCATGTGGCGGTGACACTTGGGACGAACCCGGGACCGTCCTACACCCACGGCGGCGCGCTGATGCTGGGTTCGGCGGGGGAGCTGGACTTGAGCACCGCCGACACCACGGACGAACCGGCCAAAGGCTACTCCTGGAATGCGGCCACGAAGACCCTGACCCTCCAGGAGGGCTTCAACGCGGCGAAGGTGATTCTCCCCGACGACACGGTGACCATCGAGACACAGGGGGAGAGTACGATTAAGGAGCTGGCCATCAGCGGCAGTAACCCAGAGAAAACGCAGCTGACTTTCACCGGAGCGGGCCCGCTGACGGTACAGCAGCAAATCAATATTGCCGGCGGCGATAATAACGCCCTCACAGTGGCGGCTGGCGCGCATGTTATAGCGAATGAGGGCATCTTTATCGGCGCAAGCGGCGGAGATAACTCCACGGTCACAGTAAACGGGTTTCTGGAGGCAAAGGGAAACACGGGAACCGCGCTCTCCTGCGGCAAAATTGTCGTGGGCGGCGGCGGTACCTTGAAGGTCTCCGGGGATATCGGCCTTAGCCCCAATGGGATGTCCCAGGACGCGTCCGACAAATTTACCGGTGCTCTCACCGTTCAGCCGAACGGCACATTCATGGCCGACTGCAAAGAGTTCAATATCCGTGTGGAGACCACAGCAGAGGGAACTTTTACCGAGGAAAACAAGAACGCCGTTCTGAACGTTCCATCGGGCTATCTCCCCTCGGACTGCAAGGTGGAGGTGGACGAGAAGGGAACAGCCGTCTTTATCCGGGCCGACGGCCCCTTCACTATTGGCAAAGCCAACATTCCCGCCCCTCCCAGCGGCGGCGGCAGCTCCGGCGGCTCCAGCGACCGCGACGACACCTACACCGTCACCGTGGAGGACGCGGCCCACGGCGCGGTGTCCTCCAACCGCACCCGGGCCAGCAGCGGCAGCACCGTCACCCTCACCGTCAAGGCGGACAACGGCTATACCCTGGACACCCTCACCGTCACCGACAGCCGTGGGGACGCGGTGGCCCTCACGGAGAGGGACGGCGGCCGGCACACCTTCACCATGCCCGGCCGGGACGTGACCGTCCGCGCCGTCTTTGCCCGGAGCGCCGCCGGGTACGAGACCTGCCCCAGGGACAGCACCTGCCCCATCGCGCCCTACACCGACGCCAGCGCCGACGCCTGGTACCACGACGGCGTCCACTACTGCCTGGAAAACGGCCTGATGACCGGCTACGGCGGCGGCCTGTTTGGTCCTCGGGACAACATCTCCCGCGCCCAGCTGGCCCAGCTCCTCCACAACCGGGAGGGGCGGCCCGTGGTCAACTATCTGATGCAGTTTACCGACGTTTCCGAAGGGAAATGGTACACCGAGGCGGTGCGCTGGGCGGCGTCCCAGGGCGTGGTGGAGGGCTACGGCGACGGGCGCTTCGGCCCCGGCGACCCCATCACAAGGGAGCAGCTGGCGGTGATGCTCTGGCGGTACGCGGGCAAGCCCGCCGCCGGGTCGCAGACGCTGGAATTCGCCGACGCGGGCAAGGTCAGCGGCTACGCCCAGGAGGCCCTGGCCTGGGCCGTGGAGCAGGGCATCTTGCAGGGCAAGGACAGCCAAGTTCTCGATCCGAAGGGTCAGGCCACCCGCGCCGAGACCGCGGTGATGCTGATGCGGTTTTTGCAGAAGTAACGCGCAGGGCGGCACAATCTGCCGGACCGGGCGGGGCATGGATTTCCGTGTCCCGCCCGGTTTTGCAGCGGGCGGCGGGAACCGGCGCAAGGAGGCGTCCGCACCGGAGCGCTCCGCAAAAAAACACCCCTTGACAAGGCGGGAAAAAGCGGATAAGATAAGGAACATATCGTACAAATGCGTGGAAAAGGACAAGTACCGGCCCCCGAGACGCGAAGAGAGCCGCCGTATGGTGCAAGGCGGACGGGAGGGCGGCCTGGGAAGATCCCCTTGGAGCAGAGACGCCGAACCCCCGGTGCGGGGCAATAAGCGCCTCCGGCGGCCCCCGTTACCGGGCGAATCTTGAGTGGCCGGGGCGTGGCGTCCCGGCAAGAAGAGTGGTACCGCAGAGGGTCGCGCCTTTGTCTCTTTGGTGAGACAGGGGCGCTTTTTCGTTGCGCCGGAGGATGGCATCGTCAGTATGCGCATCCGGGAAACGGCCCGGCGGGATAGGATACGCATGAGAAAAGGAGTGGTTGACCATGGCAAAGGGCGTTGAGATGACGCAAGGGGAAAAAATCCGTCTTTGTCAGGAGATCGTGGACAAGATTCAGCAAGAGAGCCTCCGGCCCGCCTGTTATCTGGAATTCAGCCAGGAGGCCTTCGGCGTCGCGGACAGTCACCTGGGCGGCGTGCCCTATGTGCCCCGGGGCGGCGATATCCCCACGGATTCCGGCGGGAGCCAGCTGTGGCTGTGCGCTCAGATCAACTTTGCCCAGATGCCTCCCATGGACGGCTTTCCCGATCACGGCATCCTCCAGCTGTTTCTGTCCGACTTTGACGCCGATGGCGGCTTCGGCTTTTACGGCGGGGAATATGACGAGCAGGCGGACTGGCGGGTAGTCTACCACGAGACGGTGGACGCGGCCGTCACCGAGGCAGAGTGCCGGGCGAAACTGGCCGTACCGTGGGAGGAAGCCAGTAAGGCGAATATGCCCCGCCCCCCTCACCAGTTCGATTTGAAGGATATCGAAACAGGGCACGGCGACCTATGGCGTATTCCGGCCCATCCGCTGAAAATTTCCTTCCGCCCTGCCGTCCGGGAGGCAGTGGGCGATGAGGATTTCCACTTTGACGTTTTGTTTGATGCGGAGTTGGCGCGCCGCGTGCCGGGCGCAGACCCGGAGGAGTTCCGGCCCTACCGGCTGCGCGGCGATGGGCCCGAGGAGCAGGCGGTCCTGGATCGCGTGCAGGCCCAGATTGCGTCCGGCGGCTGCAAGTTAGGCGGCTACGCCCATTTTGAGCAATATGACATCCGGGAGGACGGCGGGGAGCTGGCGGCGTGGGACGTTCTGCTGTTCCAGCTGCACGACGATTTTACCGGGTTTCCGGCGGGCGCATTCCCGGAAATGGACGTGTATCTTGGCGGCTTTGGCGCGCTGAATCTGGTGATCCGTCCCGAGGACCTGGCACGGCGGGACTTCTCCCGGGTGCTGGGCTACTGGGCCACGTCGTAAGGCAAGGAGGAGATCATGCGATGACTATGGAAGAATGCCGGGAGCATCTGCCCGACGGATGGACGGAGCTGATCTGGCAGGACCCGCTGCTGCGGGAGATTTTTGAAGAGCACGAATACGATCTGGAGCAGGAGGCGGCGCCGCCGTTTCTGATCCAGGCGCTGCGGGGCGGCAATCTGACGCATCTGCGGCCTATCCTGGCGCTGTACGGCGATCCGGGTCTTGCCATGCTCCGGGGACTTTTGGAGATCGACGAAGTGAGCCGGGACACGGCGGAGATCACCACGCCCGACGGCCAGACCGCATACGCGGGGTATTTCTTTGCAAACTACAAGGGCGGCTCCGGCATAGAGGAATTGGTCCACAAGCACATTCAGGCGATGCGAAAGGTCTATCTTGAAGTCTTTCAGGAAGAGCCGCCGGTGGACGAGGCAGTCAAAATCAGGATCCTGTCCGGCAAGGAAGGGTATGACTTCCAAATGAAGCTGCATCGGGAATTTTGCGCCGGTCAATATCACCCCGGCGATGATATTTACGACGCCATGGGAGATTGGATTGCGGATATGCTCTGTCATGGGCGCTGCGGGGAACTGGAGGTTCTCAACGAGGCCCTTTATCATATCAGTAACGACTACATGCTTTCCCACTTCCTCCGGTGGCCGCTTTTAGCCCACGAGCCCATGGAAAATCCGTTCCAAGCCTACTTTGAACTGTGGAAAATGGGGCTGTTGATCAAAATACCGGCACGGGATGAAGTTGTGCTGGTGGACTGAAGGGAAACGGGAGGAATGCTGCCATGAACGATTATATGATCCAGGATACCCCGGAGAAATTCCGCGCCTTTGCAGAGGAGATCGTGCCGCCGCTGCTGGCGCTGCTGCGGGCGCGGAACGCGTTAGAGGCGGAGATTTTCGCCCGCAGCCGGGAAATGGAGGCGGAAAAACCGGCGTTGGGGCTGCCCATGAATCAGATGCACCCGGAGGAGCCAGCCTTGTGGGAGGAATACCGCAGCCGGTACATGGAGCTGATCGAGCACCGGTGCGTACCGGGCCTGTTGAAGTACGGCGCGGCGCGCAGCTTCGGGATGCCCACGAAATACGGTTATCTGGACGAGGACCCGGAGTGTCAGGTGATTTTTACGATGAAGAGCGCGAAAAAGGCGGTGGTGGAGACGCGGCGCGGTCCTGGGGTCAAGGAGCAGCACCAGTTTGTGCTCCGTCCGTCCGGGGACGGAGCATGGCTGATCGGGGGAGTGAGTTACCGCCTTTCCCCGGCGGACGGGTGGTCCGTGGAGCACTCTGTTTGATTTGTTCCGCGGGCGCGGAACCGGGCCCGGTTTTGTGTTTGCTCCCGCTTTGTGGGAGCACCCATATTGTTAAGTTGATATGACCTATCCCCCCAGGGGCTGCGCGCCCCTGGACCTGCGGTTCCTTTCTGCGCGGGCAGAAAGGAACCAAAGACCCGCTTAAGGGACGGCTCAGACGCAGTGCTGCGCCGGAGCTATGCTCCGGCACGA
>CANSLL010000012.1 GCA_947647695.1 uncultured Clostridia bacterium
CGCGATGGTTGGGACATGTGGGGAAACCAGGCTACGGATGATTATGAACCGGATTGGAATACCTATGCGAACCATACAGTAGCAATGCAGTAGCGGATATTTGGTGTAATTGCAGTCTGTCATTTTGCAAGAAAACCAATATACCAATCTCAGGTATGATACAATCAAGTATCCTACAGCGAAACGGAGGAATGTATGGGATGACAATGCAGGAAGCCATGGCCGCCCGCCATACGGTCCGCAGCTATACGGACCGGGAACTGCCGGAGGAGGTCTGCGCCCAACTGTGGGCGCGCATCCAGGCCAACAACGACCTCTGCGGCCTCGCCATGAGTTT
Source organism: uncultured Clostridia bacterium (assembly GCA_947647695.1). Taxonomy (GTDB): domain Bacteria; phylum Bacillota; class Clostridia; order Oscillospirales; family Oscillospiraceae; genus Pseudoscillospira. The sequence continues at coordinate 338 of CANSLL010000012.1, forward strand.
GGTCACGGAAAACACGGACGCTTTCAGCGCGCCGCTTAAGCTCGTTCTGGCAAAGGGCGTGCGCAACTACATCATTTTGGCCGCTCAGGCGGGAAAGGACACCGGCGATACGGAGGAGGTCCTGGGCTACTGCGGCGCGGACGTCATGCTGTATGCCCAGACCCTTGGTCTGAATACCTGGTGGGTGGGCGGCACGTTCAGCCGGAAAGGCGTGCAAAAAAACGCGCCGGCCGGCACGGGGGCCATTGCCGGCGTGATCGCGGTTGGCTACGGTGCGGAACAGGGGAAGCCCCACAAGTCCAAACGCCCTGAGGACATCAGCAGCTACAACGGCGCTGCGCCGGACTGGTTCCAAAACGGCGTGGCCGCGGTCCTCCTTGCGCCCACGGCGCTGAACCGGCAGGCCTTTACCATCCGGGGCGATGGCAGGACGGTTTCCATGACCTGTCATAACGGCCGTTTTTCCGCGGTGGACCTGGGGATCGGCAAATACCATTTTGAGTTGGGCGCAGGGAAGGAAAACTTCACATGGGCGTAAAGACTTCCGGGGAAACCTGCTTCCCGTTGGCACAGACCAAATGCGCAACATGAAAGGCCGCCGTGCGGCGGGGAATCTGTCCCTGCCGCACGGCGGTTTTTTGCTCTGTATTGGCGGTATGACGGCGCGGCTCCGCTCAGCAGAGCTTTGCCCCGGCGGGAATGGCGTCGTCCACCATCAGCAGATGGAGACATTCCTCGCCCTTTTCCATATGGACGGCGGAGATCAGCATACCGCAGCTCTCCAGCCCCATCATCTTGCGCGGCGGCAGATTGACGATGGCCACCAAGGTCTTGCCGATCAGGTCCTCCGGCTCATACCAGGCGTGGATGCCGGAGAGGATCTGGCGGTCCGTTCCCGTGCCGTCGTCCAGGGTGAAGCGCAGCAGCTTGGCGCTCTTTTTCACTGCCTCACAAGCCTTGACCTTGACGGCCCGCAGGTCGCTTTTGCAGAAGGTATCGAAGTCCACCTCTTCCGTCAGCAGAGGCTCCAGTTCGATGGGGGGCAAAGCAGCCTTGCGGGCATCCTCCGAGGCCTGCTCCAACTCCGCCAGGGCTTTTTCCATATCCACGCGGGGGAAGAGGTTTTCACCCTTGGTCACGGCAGCCGTCTCCGGCAGGACGCCCCAATGGGCCGCGCTGTCCCAGCTGCGGCAGTTTTCATCCGCGCCGGTCTGGGCAAAAAGCTTTTCGCAGCTGTCGGGCATAAAGGGCGTGAGCAAAATGCCGCAGATGCGGGCCGTCTCCAGGAGGTTGTACAGCACATGGGCCAGACGCCCTCCGTTGGCCTCCATATCCTTGGCCAGGGTCCAGGGGGCGTTTTCGTCGATATACTTGTTGGCGCGCTGGATAACCTTGAACACCTCCGCCAGGGCGGTATGGGGCGCAAAATGCTCCATGGCGGTCTCGTAGGCGTCCCGCACCTGCAAAGCCGCGCACAGAAGCTCCACGTCGTACTTCACTGGGTCGCCCTCGGGGAAATTAAAGGACAGGTGCACCTCGCTCTTTGTCGGGCGCGCCTGGGCATACAGCTCGTCGAGATACTTCTCGTCCTCCGTCGCGCCGGAACCGGCGGGCAGCGTGCCGCCGAAATACTTGCCCACCATGGCCGTGGTGCGGGAGACCAGGTTGCCCAGATCGTTGGCCAGGTCCGTGTTGATGGTCTGGATCAGTAGCTCGTTGGAGAAGTTGCCGTCGGAGCCAAAGGGGAAGGTGCGCAGCAGGAAGAAGCGCAGAGCGTCCACGCCGAATTTTTCCGCCAGGATATAGGGATCCACCACGTTGCCCTTGGATTTGGACATTTTGCCGCCGTCCAGGAGCAGCCAGCCGTGGCCGAACACCTTCTTCGGCAGGGGCAGGCCCAGGCTCATCAGCATGGCGGGCCAGATGATGGCGTGGAAGCGCACGATCTCCTTGCCCACGATATGCACGTCCGCGGGCCAGAATGTATCGTAGTCGTCATAGCGGCCGTTCTGGTAGCCAAGGGCGGTGATATAGTTGGACAGGGCGTCCACCCATACATAGACCACATGGCCGGGATCGAAATCCACGGGCACGCCCCAGGTGAAGCTGGTGCGGGAGACGCACAGGTCCTCCAGGCCCGGGTCGATAAAGTTGTTCACCATCTCGTTGACGCGGCTGCGGGGCTCGAGAAAATCGGTGTTGACCAGCAGATCCCGCACCCGACCGGCGTACTTGCTCAGACGGAAGAAGTATGCCTCTTCCTCGGCGTCGGTGACGGGGCGTCCGCAGTCGGGGCAGCAGCCGTCCTTGAGCTGGCTTTCGGTCCAGAAGGACTCGCAGGGCTTGCAGTATTTTCCTTTATAAGCGCCCTTGTAAATATCGCCGTTGTCGTATAGCTTGCGGAAGATCTTCTGGATGGCCTCCACATGGTAATCGTCCGTGGTACGGATAAAGCGGTCGTTGGAGATGTTCATCAGCTTCCACAGATCGAGGATTCCGCCGGGGGCGGTGACGATATGATCCACGAACTGCTGGGGCGTAACGCCCGCTTCCCGCGCCTTGTCCTCGATCTTCTGGCCGTGCTCGTCGGTGCCGGTAAGGAACATGACGTCCAGGCCCTTCAGGCGCTTATAGCGGGCGATGGCGTCGGTGGCCACGGTGCAATAGGTGTGGCCGATGTGCAGCTTATCGCTGGGATAGTAAATAGGCGTGGTGATGTAAAAGGGTGTTTTTTCCATGTTTTTCTCTCCTTGTCACCGTTCCGAATGGAAGAACGGCGGAACTCCCCCCGCGCGAAACGCAGGTATAAAATGGAGTATACCACACTTTGCCGGATTTTAACAGAGCTTGCCGGATTTTCTCAAAGAAAACGTGCAGGCGATGAAACGGAAAGAGGATACGGCCCGAAATGCTCCAGCCCATTTGTTTTCAAAAACATGGTACATTTTACGCCGCCTGTGGTATAATAGCCAAAACTGCCACATCATAAGAACGGGGGCGCACCATGAAGGAGATCCTGATCATCGGCGGCGGCGCGGCGGGGATCGCGGCGGCGCTCAGCGCAGCGGATACGGGACAGGCCCATGTCACTATCCTGGAGGGTCTGGACCGGGTGGGCAAAAAACTCCTGGCCACCGGCAACGGCCGCTGCAACCTCACCAACACTTACGTCGCGCCGGAACACTACCGCACCCGCCGCCCGGACCGCCTGACCATGCTGCTGCGCCGGATGACGCCCGAAGTGCCGGTAGATTTTTTCCGCCGTCTGGGCCTGTACTGCACCGCCGGCGACGGCGGACGCGTCTACCCCTACTGCCGCCAGGCGTCCATGGTGGTGGACGTGCTGCGCCAGGCCCTGGACCGCAGCGGCGTCACTGCCGTCTGCGGCGCGCGCGTCACATCCCTGACCTTTGAAAAAGAACGCTTCTGCGCCCGGACGGAGCAGGGCGCAGTCTACCACGCCGCCGCCGCAGTGCTCACCGCCGGAGGAAAAGCCGCCCCGGCCCAGGGAACGGCGGGATACGGCTACCCCCTGGCCGCCGCCTTCGGCCACAAAACGGGCAAGCTGTACCCCTGCCTTGTCCCCCTCCGGTGCCGGAGCGCGGCGCTGCGGAGTCTGAAGGGCATCCGTGTCCAGTGCGCGGTGCGCCTGCTGGAACACGGCGCGCCCGTCGCCGCGGATCAGGGCGAACTCCAGCTGACGGACTATGGCATTTCCGGTATCCCGGCCATGCAGCTTTCCTGTTGTCTCGGCGTCCTGAAGCAGCCGGAGACGGCGGAGGTCTCCATCGACTTTTTCCCCGGCTGGACGGTGCAGAACCTCCTGGACCTCCTGCACCGCCGGGCAGCGGAATTCCCCGCAGAACCGCTGGAGACCGCTTTCCTGGGGCTGCTCCACAAGCGGATCATGTATGCCTTGCTGAAAGACTGCGCCATTGGCCCCCTCTCCCGCCCCGCCGGGAGCATGACGAAGGAGGAACAGGCGCGCTTCGCCGCGCTGCTGAAGGACTGGCGTCTGCCGGTGACCGGGACGCTGCCCTGGGAGCACGCCCAGACGACGGGCGGCGGCATCGGACTGGAGGAAATCGGTGATGATTTCATGTCCTTGTACCGTCCGGGACTCTATTTCGCCGGAGAGATTCTCGATGCAGCAGGCCTGTGCGGCGGCTACAATCTCCACTGGGCCTGGTGCTCCGGCATCGCAGCCGGACGCGCCGCGGCCTTGGGCGGCAGTCCATGGAAAGGAGAGGACCTTTCGTGAACGAACCCCATACCTTGAACGTGATCGCCCGGATGCACAGCGATTTTGCCACAAAATTCGGCATTCCCCGGCAGAGCGGATTGGTGGAGGAGCTGCGCGGGCAGATCGTATTCGAGCCGGAATACCGCAATGCAGAAGCCCTGCGGGGCATCGAGGGCTTTTCCCACCTGTGGCTGATCTGGCAGTTTTCCGAAGCCGTGCGCCGGGACTGGTCGCCCACGGTGCGTCCGCCCCGTCTGGGCGGAAATGCACGCATGGGCGTATTTGCCACGCGGTCGCCCTTCCGGCCCAACGCCCTGGGCCTCTCCTGCGTCCGTCTGCTGAAGGTGACCCGGGAGCACGTCCTGGGTCCGGTGCTCCATGTGGGCGGCGCGGATCTGATGGACGGCACGCCCATTTACGACATCAAGCCCTACGTCCCCTACGCGGACTGCCATCCCGACGCCCTGGGCGGCTTTGCGCCGGCAAAACCGGAGCAGCAGCTAACAGTCGTCTTCCCGAACCAGTGGCTGGACCGGGTCCCCCCGGACCGGCGGGAGGCGCTGCGGGGCGTATTGTCCAACGATCCCCGGCCCGCGTACCAGCACGGCGAGGACCGCGTGTACGGGTTTTCCTTCGCCGGGCTGGAGGTGCGCTTCACCGTGACGGGGCAAACGCTGACGGTGTGTGCGGTGGAACCGGCGGTAAAATGAAGCACAGAGGGGAAGGTTGTATCAAAAAAGCCCTCCGCAGGAGTTTGCCGCCCGCAGGCGGCAAAATATTTGAATCGTTTTTTCCCCGGCATGTACGGGGAAAAAACACTATGCGCGAAGCGAGTGTCGAATTGTCTGCCGCAGGCAGACAACCGAGGCGCAAGCGCAGCAAAATCCCCCCTCAAAAAAGTGGCAAAGCCACTTTTTTGAGGGGGGAAGGTTGTATCAAAAGATGCAACCTTCCCCCTTTTCGCGCCTTCCTACGGGAGGTGAAACACCATATATATCGACGCAAATACCATCGTCCAGGCGGCGGCTGTGGTGACGGCCCTGCTGACCCTAGGCGCGCTGCTCCGCAAGGTCTACCGCTGGTTTGCCCGCCAAGAGACGCAAAATGAACGCCAATGGCACGCCATCCGTCAAAGCCAGGAAGAGCAGACGCTGCTTTGCTACGGGATGCGCGCCTGTCTGATGGGGCTGATCGAGCAGGGCTGCAACGGTCCCTGCAAGGACGCCCTGGCAAAGCTGGAAAAGCATTTGAACGTCGCGGCCCACCAGGACGGCGCGGAGGACCCGCATTAAAAAAGGAATGCCCAGCCTTGGGAGCATGCTCCCAAGGCTGGGCATTTTTTTACTCGATCAAGGCGCGCACTGTAACGGTACGCGCCCCCTTACCGGCACGCCTGGCCGCCCGCGGCGATGATCCCGGCCATTTCCACCAGGTACTCCGCCAAAGGACGTTCCGCCACACCCAGGACCCGCACGCCGCAGGCGCGCATGGGCAGCAGCAGCTTCTGCGCCCGGCTGCGGGCGACCGCCGCCGCCATGGCGGGCGAGATCTCGCCCAGCATCCCGTCGGCCAGGCAAATGCCCTGGGCCCCCAGGATGTAATCCTCCGGCGCTGCGGCGGCGCAGTTGGCGATCACCGCGTTCTCTCCGGTGGCGCCGGCAGACGCGCCGGCCTTCAGCATGGCGGCGGTGGCAATGGAATTCGTCCCCAGCGCCAGCACCTCCGCCTCGGGAAAGGCTTTCCGCAGCTGGGCCGTAACGGCTTTTCCCATACCGCCGCCCTGGCCGTCGATCACGATCAGCTTCATCCCTTACACCTCCGGGAAAAGCGCCGTGGACAAATAGCGCTCTCCGGTATCCGGCAGCAGGACGGCAATGGTCTTGTCCTGGTACGCCGCTTCCCTTGCCAGAGACGCGGCCGCCCAGAGGGCCGCGCCGGAGGAAATGCCTGCCAGAAGTCCCTCGGTGCGGGCCAGCGTCCGGGCTGATTCAAGGGCATCTTCGTCCTTCACGGTGACGAGACGGTCGTACACGCTGCGGTCCAGGGTCTCCGGGACAAAATTCGCGCCGATCCCCTGAATGCCGTGCTTGCCCGCGCGTCCTTCACTGAGCAGGGGCGACGACGCCGGCTCCACGCCCACCACGCAGATTTTTTCGCGCTGCTCCTTCAAATACCGCCCCGTGCCGGACAATGTGCCGCCGGTGCCGATCCCGGCGACAAAGGCGTCCAGCGCTCCCCCGGTATCCGCCCAGAGCTCGGGTCCGGTGGTGCGGTAATGGGCGTCCGGGTTCGCAGGGTTGACGAATTGGCCCAGCACCACCGCGCCGGGGATCTCCCGCTCCAGCTCCGCCGCCCGGTCCACCGCGCCCTGCATCCCGTCCGCGCCTGGGGTAAGGACGATCTGCGCGCCGTAGAGGGCCAGGAGCTTGCGGCGTTCCACGCTCATGGTCTCCGGCATGGTGAAAATCGTTTTGTACCCCTTCGCCGCGGCCACAGCGGCCAGACCGATCCCCGTATTGCCGGAGGTGGGCTCGATCAGCGTGGCGCCAGGGGCCAGACGGCCCTCCTGCTCCGCCGCCTCGATCATATGCAGCGCAATGCGGTCCTTGGCGCTGCCCGCCGGGTTGAACAGCTCCAGCTTTGCCAGGATGCGGGCGTGCAGGCCCTCCGCCTGACAAAAATTCCGAAGCTCCACCAGCGGCGTCTTCCCGATCAGCTGCATCATATTTTGATAGACCACAATATCCCTTCCTTATTGCTCAAGATTCTTTTTCACATGGCGCTTATGCAAAAGAACGATCACCGCCACAAGGACTATCGCCACAGCCGTCGCAGCCGCCACGATCCCGATCGCGCCGGGCAGGCTGCGGCTGCTCTTCCAGAACAGGCCCGCGGCCACGATCCCGATGCCGTTGCCGCCGCACAGCACCGCCACGATGGCCATCACATAGGCGATGCGGGCCGTGGGCAGCTGGATCTCCTCGGGCAGTTCATCTAAGGCGGCTTCGCCGCCGGTCTCCTTTGCGGCCTGCGTTTCTTCTTCCGTATCCTGGAGGTCAATGGTTTCTCTTTCGTCCATGCCGGTCTCCTCTCCTGTCCGCCCGCGGAACGGCGCGCCGTTCCCCAGGTGGCATGTTTGATGTCGGTCTTTGCTCAGTATAATATATCCCGGCGGAAAACACAAGAATAGGATGGCCCATCCGCCTGCAAAGCCGCGCAGTACATGAGAAGCGGCGGCGCAGCCTCCCCGCCGCCGGTCACGCCTCCCACGCGCGCCGGAGCCGGTCGAGATAAGCGGAAACATCCGGGCACCGCATCAGGCCGGACATGACGCACGCGCCGGCGGCGCCGCAGCGCCGCACGTCCGCTAAATTCTCCGCTCCGACGCCGCCGATGGCATACACCGGGACCGGTACCGCCGCGCAGACCGCCCGCAGAAAATCAAGGCCCCGGGGCGGAAGACCCTTTTTGCAGTCCGTGGCAAAGATGTGCCCCGCCGTCAGATACGACGCGCCCAGGCGCACCGCCTCCCGCGCTTCCTCCACCGAATGGACCGATGCACCGGTACAGGTAAAAAACGCCCGTTCCTCCCCGTTCAGCCGCCGCAGGCGGGCAAGGGGCAGATGGATGCGCGGGCATCCAAGGCGCATCGCCGCCTGGGGATAGGTATGGAGCACGCAGGGCGTACCGCTCCCGGCGCACCGCTCCAGCACCTGGGCGGCCAGGGCGGCATAGGCGTCCTCCGCCAGATCCTTTTCCCGCACCACAACGGCCCGCGCTCCGGCTCCGGCAACGGCGGAAATACGGGTCAGATAATCCCCGGCGCAGAGAGCGCGATTGGTGATGCAGATGATGTGGGACTCAGACATAGAGCGCATCGTTCAGCACGGGCTGGAGGCCCTTGGCGGTCAGAGCGTCGTAGATTTCCCGCAGACTCCGCCCGTCGCTGATCTCAAACTGCTCGTCCCCCGCGCCGCAGGCGCCGTCACAGGAACCGGCATGGTACTTTTCCTCGTGGTCGCCGACGCCGGTCGAGACGCCCGCGGACAGCTTCGTCGCCACCAGGCCCGCCGCGCCGTCCCGGAAGGCGGCGCGCTCTCGGGAGGAAACGGTGATGCCCGCATAGGGCAAAAAGATCCGGTAGGCGCACAGCACCTGCAAAAGCTCCCGCTCGCTAACGCCCTGGGCCGCCGGCGCATTGTGCCGGGTGGGCCGCAGGCGGGGACAGGACAGGCTCATTTCCCCGTGGGGATACTTGCGCTGGAGCATTTGGACATGGAGGGCCGTGGCCAGGGCGTCGGTGCGAAAATCCCCCAGACCCAGCAGGGCGGAAAAGGCGACGCCGCGCATCCCGCCCCGCAGGGCGCGCTCCTGGGCATCGAACCGGTAGGGAAAGACCCGCTTGCGTCCCTGGAGATGGAGCTTTTCATAGCCCGCCGGATCGTAGGTCTCCTGGAACACCGTGACGTAATCCGCGCCGCATTCGTGGAGGTAGCGGTACTCCTCCGTATTGGCCGGGTAAATCTCCAGCCCCACATTGCGGAAATACCGCCGCGCCAAGGCGCAGGCCTGGCCGATGTATTCCACGCTGCTCATGCTCCGGCTCTCCCCGGTCAGGAGCAGGATCTCCTCCATGCCGGAGGACGCGATGACCTCCATCTCCCGCTCCATCTCCGCCGCCGTCAGCTTTTTGCGGCGGATGCCGTTGTAGCGGTGAAAGCCGCAGTAGACGCAGTAATTTTCACAATAATTGGCAAGGTACAGCGGCGTAAACAGATAGACCGTATTGCCGAAATGGCGCTGCGTCTCCCGCCGGGCGCGGCGGGCCATCTGCTCCAGGAAAGGCTCCGCCGCCGGGGACAGCAACGCTTTCAGGTCCTCCACGGTGCACCGCTCCCGCGCCAGGGCCGCGGCCACATCCGCCGCGGTGTACCGGGCGCAGTCATAAGACGCGGCCTGGGCCAGGACCTGATCGCGGACGGGGGAGTCGATCCGCTCCATATCGGGCAGATACGCCATGCAGTCCGACCGGGCGGACGGGTCCCGCTCCAGCCGGTGCTTGTGCTCCAGCGCCGGACCGCCGAGGGTGGGGGCGTCCGTAAAAAACAGGGTTTCATCCATGGACGTGTTCCTCCCCTCCGCCGCCCAAGAACCCCGTCAGCGGGTCCGACGCCGCAGCTCCCTTGTCCAGTACCCGGCCGGGACCGGCGAGGTACGCCCGCCGTCCGCCCTCCACGGCCAGACGGAAGGCCGCCGCCATGGCAGGCACATCCCCCGCCGTGGCCACGGCGGTGTTGACCATGACCGCCGCAGCGCCCAGCTCCATGGCCTCGCACGCCTGGGAGGGACGGCCGATCCCGGCGTCCACGATGACGGGCAGGTCGATCTCGTCAATCAAAATCTGGAGGAACTCCCGAGCCGCCAGACCCCGGTTGGAGCCGATGGGCGCGCCCAGGGGCATGACCGCCGCAGCGCCGGCGCTGACCAGATCCCGCGCAGCGTTCAGATCGGGGTGCATGTAGGGCAAGACGGTAAATCCCTCCCGGGCCAGCTGCTCCGTGGCGCGCACGGTCTCGTAATTGTCCGGCAGGAGATATTTGGAATCGTGTATGACCTCGACCTTGATCAGATCCCCGCAGCCCAGCTCCCGCGCCAGGCGGGCGATGCGCACGGCCTCCTCCCCATTGCGCGCGCCGGAGGTGTTGGGCAGCAGCGTCACGCCCGCGGGGATGTGGTCCAGGATGCTCTCCCCCGGACGGGTGTTGGCGCGGCGCACAGCCAGCGTCACGATCTCCGCGCCGCCGCTCTCCACCGCCGCGCGGATCAGATCCATGGAGTATTTCCCGGAGCCGAGAATGAAGCGGGAGGAAAATTCCCGTCCTCCCAAAGTAAATGTGTCTTTCATGAGCGTTTCCTTTCTTTTTCACGCCTTACGGCGCCGTTTCTCCTAAAATCAGGCGCAGGATCATATGGGCCTGGTGGGACGCGCACAGGGCGGCCCTGGGCGCCATCAGCCCGCAGCCGGGGACGGCGGCGCTCACCCCGTCCCCGCAGAGATAAAACCGTTCCGCCACGCGGCGGGTGACGACGGCGTTGCCGCTGCCATAGCCAGCCAGTCCCGACGCGGCCACAAGATATGTCTCCGGGAACTGCTCCAAAACGCCGTTGACCAGCAGCGCCTTGTCCTCCGCCCGGTCAAAGCATTCGCAGACGTACCCGTCCAGGGCAAACAGCGCCGCCAGGTTGTCCGCCGTGACCCGCACCGGATCCGTCAGGACGCGGCAGCAGGGGGTGATCGCTTCGATCTGGCGGGCCAGCGCCTCTGTCTTCCGTTTGCCCAGATCCTGCAAAAAATAGTGCTGGCGGTTGAGGTTGGTGGCGTCCACCGTGTCAAAATCGATCAGGTGCAGGCAGCCGGTACCGGCGCGGGCCAGCTCTATGGCCACGTTGGAGCCCAGACCCCCCAGGCCCGCCACCGCCACGCGGGCGCCCTGGAGCACCTCCGCCACGCCGGGGCTGTTGCGGGCGCAGAGCAGCGCCAGGGCCGTCTCCGCTGTGGGCCGCTCGTCCCTGCCCAGCACCGTCACCCGGCAGCCGGGCGTCAGGGGCAGGTCCTCCCCGGTCTGGAAGCCGTCCAGGACCATGAGAACGTCCCCGCTGCGCCCCGTCAGGGCAACCGCGTCCGACAGGCGCGCCCCGTCGGGCACTGCGGCAGGCACGCCGTTGAGTTCGATCTGCATCAGGCTCCCTCCTTCCCTCAGCCGCCGCCGACAAAGGAGACGATCTCGATCTCGTCGCCGTCGCAGAGGCGGACGTTGGCGTAGTCCTGCTTCCGCACGATCTCACCGTTGCGCTCCACGGCAAGGCGGTTGGTATCATAGCCGTGGGCGGTGAGATAGTCCAGCAGCGTCTCCCCCACGGCGGCGCTTTCTTCTCCATTGATGCGGAGCATGGCGCTCCCTCCCTTCGCAATCAAACAACATTCCATGAAAAATAAAACGGGATAAAAAAGGCCGCACGAAAAACAGACACCCGCGGTGGTGTCCCCCTTCGTGCGGCCATCAGCCCTTCACTCTGTTTGTTATTATAGCGGGATTTTCCCGGCTGTCAAGGGCCGGAGAAGGTGATTTTGGAAAAATCCGCGTCCGCGTGCTCCCAGATCAGGACCAGCGCCCCCGCGCGGACGGATACCGCCGCCCGCCGTCCGGTAAACTCGTTGCTGACGCCGATGGGGTACGCAGAAGTCAGCGCCACGTCCTCCGCCTCGTATTTCAAGCCCCAGATCGTCACGCCCTCCGCCGCGCCGCCATAAGCCAGGACCGACAGCATCCCGGCGCAGCTTTCGTCAAAGACCGCCGTTTCCTCCCCCACGACGGCGGCGATGCTGTCCGGCCCGATCAAAAAACCGTGGCAACCCTCCGTGCGCAGGTAATACAGCACCTGGAGGTTTGCCAGGGTATGGGACAACCGTCCGCCCAAAGCGCCGTAAAGGAAGAAGGTTTTACAGCCTTTGGACAGGCCGTATTTCACGGCCAAAAGCATATCCGTATCGTCCTTTTCCGGCGGATAGGCGGCGACGTGCTCCCCCCTTGGACAGTAGCCCAGGGAATCGAAGTCGCCCAGACAGAAGGACGGGACGATGCCCCGCTCCGAAAGCGGGGACAGACCGCCGTCCGCCGCGACGATCAAGTCGCCCGGCGCGGGCCGCAGCAAGCGCGGCGTAAATTCCCCCGCGCCGCAGATCCAGCAGACGTTATGCTCCATGGAACAGCCGCTCCTTTCCGCGCCCGTTCCGGCGCAGCAAAAATAGTTCAAAAAACGAGAAAACAGGAGATACTATATGGTATCCGCCGCAAAATTTTTTTCATTCAAAGGTAACATGCGCTTCCCCGCGCCGCGGTATGCAGTCTTCCAGATCATAAAAACAAAAACAACAGAACGGTTTCCCTATTTTGCCAAAGGCAGCAGAGTTAAAAGTTGCTGATTTTATTTTTCCGTCTTCCGCAAATACTACTGGACGAAGCGCTTCAACTGCATTTGAGCGAGAGGAGAGGAAGATACCATGAAATCTGCAACTACCACCCTGGGCGCCGCCGCGCTGGCGGCCCTGATGGCACTGTCCATGACCGCCTGCGGCGCGGCGTCCACCAACGCCAACACACCCGGCCGCTATAACAATACGACGGGCGGCTCCTACGGCCAGGCCTACAACGGCGCCGAGCCGTACCGCTACAGCCCCGCCGCCGATAACAAGGGCAACGTCAAACAAAAGGTTAACCGGAACAACACCGGCGCCGACATGAACCGTGCCGTCCGTGACACCGCGAACGACATGAAACGCACCGCGCGCAACATCGCCGACGGCGTGACCGATACCGGCCGCGACATCATGGGCGGCATGACCGCCGGCGTCAACAATGCCAACAATAGTGTCAACGGTACCGGCGTGGCCGGCCGGAATACCGTGAACAACACCCTCAGCACGGGAACCGCCCAAAATCCCAACCTGACCGGGATCTCCGGTATGCGGTAAATCACGATCCGGCAAAGCAGCGGGAGCGGCGAAGGTTTTTTCGCCGCTCCCACTTCTGTTTGCGCGTCCTTTTTACACCCGCGCCTCCACCTGGCGGAACAGCACGCCAAAGCGCTCGCTGAGCAGGTCCGCAGCCTCCTTGCCCGCTTCCCCCTCCGGCTCGCGCAAAGTAAATTCCAGACAGGAAAAGCCGCAGGGCCGTACATAGCGCAAATTGTTGAAATTGACCGTTTTGCCGCAGCAAGGCATGGTCTCTTCCAAAAGAAAGAAATGGCTCTCCCGATACATCCGGTCCATGACGCCGCCCCACCAGTCCAGGTCCAGCGCCGCGCCGCATTTGGGGCAGCGGATCTCCGTAAGCGCGCCGCCGCAGTCCACAAACTCCGGCCGCTCCGTCTGCCGCACGGTGATCTCCTCCGCCCGGACCAGACGCCGCAAGGCTTCCGCCGCCTGCTCCGCCGCCTTGACGTTGACGCGGTAGGTGGGCAAACACGGGATCAGTTTTACAAAACGCTCCGCCATGATGTTACGTTCTCCTTTTTCTGCCGCCGTTGTTTTTGCCGCTGCGCTTTTGGGACGGTTTTAGCGCCGGACGCACCGCGCTCCCGCTGTCCCTGCCGGACGGCGCTTTCCGGCTCCGCCCCTTTCCTTTGCCACGGCCTGCATCCTTTGGATCGCGGCCCGGCGCGCCATTGCTTGACCGCCGCCGGGGAGCGGGACGGCGTCCGCCCTTCGGCGGGCCCTGCTCTTCCGCCGCGCCCTTCCCCCCTTGCAGGGGACGGACAAGGCAGTGCTTGTCATAGCCGATCAAATCCTCCCGATGGGCCTTGTGCAGCGCCTCGACCACCAGGCGGCGCAGCTCGGGCTTTCGCCACTGGAGCAGGGCGCGCTGGAGGGCCTTTTCATGGGGGTCCCGGGCAACGTACACCGGCTCCATGGTGTGCGGGTCGATGCCGGTATAGTACATACACGTCGAAAGGGTGCCGGGGGTAGGATAAAAATCCTGCACCTGCTCCGGCTGATGGCCGGTGCTGTGGAGGAATTCCGCCAGGGCCACGGCGTCGCTGAGGGTACAGCCGGGATGGGAGGACATGAGATACGGCACAAGATATTGTTCCTTCCCCTGTTTTTCGTTGAGCTGCCGGTACTTTTTCCAGAATCTTTCAAACACGTCGAAATGGGGCTTTCCCATATAGTCCAGCACCGAGGCGACGCAGTGCTCCGGCGCGACCTTCAGCTGTCCGCTGACGTGGTAGCGCACCAGCTCGCGGAAAAAGGCATCATTGCGGTCCTGGAGCATATAGTCGTAGCGGATGCCGGAACGGACGAATACTTTTTTCACGCCTGGGATGGCCCGCAGCTCCTGCAACAGGCGCGTGTAATCGGAATGGTCCGCGTCGAGATTTTTACATGGCACGGGCGCAAGACAGTTTTTGTTGCGGCACAGCCCATGCTTTTTCTGGCCCGCGCAGGAGGGATGGCGGAAATTGGCCGACGGCCCGCCCACGTCGGATACATACCCCTTGAAATCGGGATCGCGGGTAAAACCCTCCACCTCGCGGATCACGGAGGCATGGCTGCGGGCGGTGATCATCCTGCCCTGGTGAAAGGCCAGGGAGCAGAAATTGCAGTTGCCGAAGCACCCGCGGTTGTGGGTCACGGAGAATTTGACCTCCTCGATGGCCTTCACGCCGCCCAGGGCCTCGTACATGGGATGGACGGCCCGCATATACGGCAGCTCCGCGACGGCGTCCAGCTCCGCCGTCTCCAGGGGCATGGCCGGAGGATTGACGATCAGCCACTTTTCCCCGTGCTTTTGCAGCACCGCTTTGCCGCGGACGGGATCATGCTCCTCATACTGGAGCATGGCGGCCGCGGCGTAATCCCGCTTGTCGGCGCAGACCTCCTCAAAGGAGGCGCACCGCACCTTTGGATAGACACACGCGGCGGGCGTATCCGCCGCAAAGGCCGTGCCCTTGACATCGGTGATCTCCGAGACGCCAGTCCCGGCGGCGAGGCGTTTTGCGATCTCCCGCGTGGCGTATTCGCCCATGCCGTAGACCAGCAGGTCCGCCTGGGCGTCGAAGAGGATGGAACGGCGCACCTTGTCGTCCCAGTAATCGTAGTGGGCAAAGCGGCGCAGCGACGCCTCCAGTCCGCCGATGATGACGGGCGTGCCGGGGAACGCCTGCCGGACACAGTTGGCGTAGACGATGGTGGGCCGGTCGGGCCGCAGGCCCATCCTTCCGCCGGGGCTGTACAGGTCCGTGCTGCGGCGCTTTTTCGCCGCAGTGTAGTGGGCCACCATGGAGTCGATGTTCCCCCCGCCGATGAAGACGCCGAAGCGGGGCTTTCCCATGGCCTGGAAGGCGGCGCCGCCGTGCCAGTCCGGCTGGGCCAGGACGGCAACACGGTAGCCCTCGGCCTCCAAAAGCCGGGCGATGATGGCGGTGCCGAAGCTGGGATGATCCACATAGGCGTCCGCGCCGACAACGAGAAAATCGTAATCATACCAGCCCCGCCGGACCATATCCTCCCGGCTCACCGGCAGGAACTGCCGGGGCGCGTCCTGTTTCATCTCCTCACCGCCTTTCCTAAAAGGGCCCTCAAACGCTGATGTTCAGCTCCAGAATATCCAGGGCCACGGGCGCGTTTTCATCGACGCCGGTCTTGCGAAAACCGCAGCGGCGGTAGAAATTCTGGGCAATCTCATTTTCCCGGGCGCAGCGCAGGCGGATGCAGCGCCGTCCCATGGCGCGGAACCGGCTGACGGCTTCGCCCACCAGCTGGATCCCCACGCCCTTTTTGCGGTAATCCGGGGCCATATACACAAAGGGAACGCGCCCCGCCCCGTCGCTGCGGTCCTGCTCGGTGTCCAGCTGGAGCAGCCCCGCGAACTTATTTTCATGGTATGCCGCCAGGATCGCCTTACTGTACGAGCGCTGATTCTGCTTTGCCTGGTCGAAAAAGGCCTGGCCGTCGTAGTGCTCCATGGAGCCGTGACTGCTCATCCAGCCCTCGGCGCGGCAGAGCTGATACAGCGCGGCGTTTTCGTTTTGGGTAATGTCCAGCGGCACAAAATACAGGCCGATCTCCTGGAAGGTGCGCCCCTTCCACCAAGTCTGATGGGCAAAGGTGGAAAGTTCCTTGTTCAGATGGGACGCGTCGTTGGCAAACACCACGTTATAGCGTCCGTTGTCGTATTCGATCAGAGACACCGCCGTATTGTCCCCATGGGGGAATTTCTCGCTGATCTCCGCCAGGCTCAGGCCCTGGAGCGTCCCCAAAAGAATGCGGGTCGCCATCCCGTGGCTGACGGCGGCCACCGTTTTTCCGGGGCACTCCCGCACGATGGTGTCCAACGCGCCCAGCATCCGGGCGCGCACCTCTTCGGCGCTTTCCGCGCCGGGAACATGCCAGCGCTCGATATGGAAGTTGAAATTCTCCAGCTGTTCGGCCTCCGTGCGGCGGATATCGCCCCAGGTGCGGTCCTCCCATGGGCCGCAGTCCACCTCGTGCAGCGCGTCAAGGATGTACAAAGGGATATTTTTCGGCACATAAATGGCCGTGGCAGTGGTGCGGGTACGGTAGCGGGGACTGGAATAGACCACATCCACGGGAATGTCCGCAAAACGCGCGCGCAGCGCGGCGATCTGTTCGTAGCCCTGGGGGGTAATCAGTCCGTTATAGCGTCCGTGGGCGCGGCGGTAGAGGTTGCCCTCGGCCTGGGCGTGGCGCACAAGATAGATTCGGGTCATGATTTCGTCTCGCTTCTTTCTTCTGTTTCTTTGCAAAAATAGGGGCGCAGCACGTCCCGGGCGGCGCGCTCAAAGGCGTCCGCCGCGCCGCGGTCAAAATTGACCAGGGCGGAATTGCTCCCGCCTCCGGCGATACAGCGGACGCGGGTCCGCCCGGTAAAATCGTCCGCCGCCACGGTGAGGGTGACGTAATTGCCCACGCGGAAATAGTACCGCTCAAAAACGTACACCATCACGCTGCCGCCGCCCGGCGCGGCGACGGCATGGCAGTCGATCAGCTTGCCGTCCCGCGTCAGCTCATGGCGCAGCCGCTCCATACAGTCCTTCAGCGGCAGCGTCACAAACATCGTGCGAGTTTGCTCCGGGTCGGGGTAGATCAAAGTTACTTGATTCACACGCGCTTCCCCCTTTTACCAATTACCAAGGCCGAACGGTATTCGTCAGCTCTCTGGCGTTCAGGTCGTTTTCCTCAAGATACCGGGCCAGCTCGTCGCGGGTGCGCACAGGCGCGTAGGCGTCGGCAAAGCAGGCGGTACCCACGGCCACGGCGTCCGCCCCGGCCATCATCAGCTCCGCCGCGTCCCTGCCCGACGCTACGCCGCCCATGCCCAGGATGGGCAGACGCGTTGCTTGGCGCACCTGGTAGACCATGCGCACCGCCACGGGGAACACCGCGGGGCCGGACAGTCCGCCCATGTTGTTTTTCAGCACCGGACGGCGGGTGCGCAGGTCGATGCGCATCCCCAGCAGGGTGTTGATCAAAGACAGGGCGTCCGCGCCCGCGTCCTCCACCGCCTTGGCGATGGTCACGATATCTGTCACGTTGGGGGACAGCTTGACCATCACCGGCGCCGTGGCATGGGCCTTGGCCACCGCCGTCACCTCCGCGGCCAGCTCCGGGCGGGTGCCGTAGGCAAGCCCCCCCGCCTTCACGTTGGGGCAGGAGATATTGACCTCGATCAGATCTACCCCCGCCTCGGACAGCTTTTCGCACATCTGACCGTATTCCTCCGGCGTGTTGCCGGAGATGTTGACGATGACCTTCACATCATACTGCCGCAAAAAGGGCAGCTCCTTTGCGATAAACTCATCCACGCCGGGATTTTGCAGCCCCACGCTGTTGAGGATGCCCGCGGGCGTCTCGGCGATCCGGGGCGGCGGATTGCCCTCCCGGCGCTGAAGGGTCAGTCCCTTGACACAGATGGCGCCCAGCTTGGACAGGTCGTAAAACTGGCCGTACTCCCGGCCAAAGCCGTAGGTCCCGGAAGCGACAACAATGGGATTTTTCAGCGTCACGCCCGCCAGTTCGACATGTAGGTCAGTCATCGAAAACCACCTCCTGTGCGAAAAATACGGGGCCGTCCTTGCAGACGTGGCCGTAATAGACCTGTCCGTTTTTGTCCCGCAGGGGCACGGCGCACACCAGGCACGCACCCACGCCGCAGCCCATGCGCTCCTCCATGGAGACCTGGCAGGGGATGCCCGCCTTTGCGGCGGCCTCCGCGGCGGCTTTCAGCAAGGGCTTCGGTCCGCAGGCGCAGATCAGATCGTAAGTGTGCTCCGCCAAGAGCCGGTTTGCCGCGTCCATGGCGGTGCCGTGGACGCCCATGCTCCCGTCATCGGTGGCGATCAGGGCCCTGGTGCAGACGCGGGAAAAATCGTCGGCCAAAATGACGCGGTCCGCACGCGCAAAGCCCAATGCGGCGTCGGCGTGCTCCGCGCCCTCGGCGGCCCACAGCAGCGGCGGCACGCCGATGCCCCCGCCGATAAACAGGACGCGTTTATCTTCGGCGTCAAAGCCCCGGCCCAAGGGACCCAGAACGCTCACCTGGTCGTCGATATCGCGCCGGGACAGCCACTCCGTCCCCGCGCCGCGCACCTCGAATACCAGCCGCAGCTGCATCGCCGAGGTCTCGCAGATGCTGATGGGACGCCGCAGCAAACGGCCCTCCCCGCAGCTGACGTTGACAAACTGCCCCGGCCGCGCTTCCTCGGCGATCCCGCCGGCCTCCAGCAGCAGCTCATAGGTGTGACTGTTCAGCGCCTGCAAATTCAGCACCGTACAATCCTGCTGATATGGCATAACCTTCATCTCCTCTTTTTTATCATACCCGGAAAACGTACCCCGTCCGGTCAGACGATAGTAACGTACTTCTTCAGATCGTCCCGCATGGCGACGGCGGCGTCCCTGGCGGCGTCGCCGAAATCTTTGCCCTCTTTGCCCGTCTTCTGCCAGGCACAGATGATGCCGCGGGAGGAATTGACGATGGCGCCGTGGCCGTACCCGTCAAAGGCGTATTGCACGTCCTCGGCCTTGCCACCCTGGGCGCCGTAGCCGGGCACCAGAAAAAAGGTCTTAGCCAGACGCCGCCGCAGGTCGCGGATGTCCAGGGGATACGTCGCCCCCGTCACCGCGCCGAGGCATGTATAGCCGTACTTGTCCACCGTCTCCCCGCTCAGGCGCTCCAGCAGATCGCCCACCACGTTGTAGACCTTCCGGTCCCCGGCGACGATGTTTTGCAGCTCGCCCGAGGAAGGGTTGGAGGTCTTGACCAGGGCGAACACCGCCCGGTCTCGGGCGGCGCAGTCCTTGAGGAAGGGCTTGATGCCGTCGCTGCCGAGGTAGGCGTTGATGGTCAGGCAGTCGCAGTCAAAGGGAGCAAATTCCGTCCCGCCGACGGACACCGTGCCGAGATAGGCGTCGCTGTAGCCCTCGGCAGTGGAGCCGATGTCGCCGCGCTTAGCGTCCATGATGACATACAGGCCCTTTTCTTTGGCGTAGTCCACCGTGCGCTTGAGGGCCTCCACGCCCTCAAAGCCGAAGCGTTCATAAAACGCGCTCTGGGGCTTCACGGCGGGGACGACGTCGCACAGGGCGTCGATCAGGCCCGCATTGTAGGCGTAGATCGCCTCGGCGGCGGCGCGCAGCGTCTCGCCGTACTCCTTCACCTTTTCCTCCAGCAAAAAGGGCGGCACATATTCCAGGCGGGGGTCGAGCCCCGCCACGGTGGGGTTTTTCTTCTCGCGGATCTGGTCCTGCAAACGTTCAAACGACATGAAAAAAACGCTCCTTTTCCATCCATAAATTTTTCGTAATTTGTCTTTGCGCCTCGAAGGCGTTGTGCATATGACTTCCGGTATGTCCGTCCGCTCACTTTTGCAGGAGGATCAGCTCTGCTACTTCCGAGGAAGCGTCCATCAAATTCAGATCATCGATATGCCAATGCTGCCCCCGCGCCGCGCCGGACATGGCAAGAGAAACCAGCAGATCTGCCAGATCAATGAGATCCTCAGGCGTTCCCCGCAAAAGAAGCCGGCCGTCCTCCAGACTGAGATACAAACCGCTGTTTTTTGTGCCCTCCCCTTCGGGATACATGCCCGTTTCCCTTAAAAAGGAAGACACAATTTGACTGTTGTACATAGAGCGCACCTCCGCAGCCATTTTCCTGCAGCGCTCCGCTGCGGATGACCTCAAGTCGAATCCAAAACGGAACGCTCCGCCCCGCTTCCCGCCCGGCGCGCCAAAGCCCAAGTCTCTGTCCAGACGGGCCGCGGCAGCGCGAAAAGCAATATGCTGCAATTATATACTACCGCCCTATAGAATGCAAGAAAGGATGCAAAAACAGTTCCCGCCGCGCCGGACGTTCCGTCCTCCCCAACAGCGCCCTGCCCGGCAGCTCACCGGAAAAGCTCGTCGGGACCGATCTCTCCATGCTGCTTTTCATACTCCAACACAAACTTGCGCATCAGCTGGATCAGCTGGCTGTTTGCCGAGCGGCCCGTATAGCCGCAGACGTAACGGAATTTCGCCAGCAGTTCCCCGTCCACTCTGAGTCCAAAATGTTTCTCGTTGCCCTTATTCATTGCAGATTCCTCCCAAATAAAGTCAGATTAGCTTTACTTTAGACGCACCGTGTGTTAGAGTGGAAAAA
>CANSLL010000013.1 GCA_947647695.1 uncultured Clostridia bacterium
TTTTTTCAGAGCGTGGCTGACAGCCATGCTCTGACTTTGATTATAGAGGAGGCCGTTTTCTCCGGCAATCGGGTTTCGGAATCTGTAAGAGGTTCTTAAATAAACCTTTCGAGAAAGAAAAAACAAGAAGTTGTAACAGAGATCAAAAAAGTGACAGACCGTTGGTCTGTCACTTTTTGCCGGGAGGCGAGATATTATATCTAAGCGCAAAAATACAAACTGAAAGTCTGTATTTGTACCGGAAATGTTGCCTTGTCGTCAATACCGCAGATTGTACAAGACCTGCGCTGCCTCAGCCCGGGACGCTGTGCGCTCCGGGAGCAGGCGGTCCCCGCTGCCCTGGAGTATCCCCCGCTCGATGCACCACGACAGGGGGCGGATGGCCCAGGCAGACACGTCCTCCGCGTCCGTATAAGGGGCAAAGGCGGTAACAGGGTCCTCGGAAAAACCATCGCAGGCGTCGTAGATCAGCTTGCACAGCTCCTGGCGGGTGATCTGCCGGTCCGGGGAAAAGCAGTTGTCTCCGGTACCGCCGGAAAAGCCCCGCTGCTTCAGCGCGGCAAGATACGGTGTGTACCAGGTGTCCCCGGCGTCGGAGAAATTGTCCCCGCCCTCCACCGGGGCGATGTCCAAAGCGCGGCAGAGCATCACGGCGAATTGGGCGCGGGTGACGGTGCGGCTGGGCTGGAAGGTCCGTCCGTCGTTCCAACCGGTGAGAATGCCGTCTTCCGTCAGGGTATTGATGGCGGCGGCATACCAGGCGTCGTCGTGGACATCGTCAAAGTATGTTCCCGCCCGGTGGGGGACGTCGCCCAGGCAGGTCCAGACACCGCTGCTGTCCTCCGACGGCGGGTCGTTCCGTGTCCACCACCGGGCGCGAAAATACTTTCCGTCGTGGATCACGATATCTCCTTCGGTGTAGATATCCTTGGCGTGCCAGTCGGGATAGACGGTGTCGATCAGCTGAGGTGGCGGACCGCTTTCCTCTTCCGGCACGCTTTCTTCCTTTGGTATGGCGCTGCCACAGGCCGAAAGGAGAAGGACGGGGAGCAGCAGCAGGGCTGCCGCAGACGCTTTCCGGCGCCGGAAAGCAAATGATTCGGTCATAGACGCTTCCTCCCGTAAAAAAGCGCCTGCCCTTTGGGGAGCGCAGGCGTGCGATGATAACGGTGTGATCTTTTCCGGTGCGTGCACCGCGAAAGGGCGCACGCACCGGTTGTATATCGTGCATTTGTTATTGCTGGCGGAACCGGGCCAGGAACTCCACCATACGGGGATTGCTGGGATTCAGGAAGACCTGCTCCGGCTCGCCCTCCTCGCCGATCACGCCGTCGGCCATAAAGACCACATGGTTTGAAACGTCCCGGGCAAAGGCCATTTCGTGAGTCACCACCAACATGGTCATGCCCTCGTTGGCCAGGGTCTGCATAACGGTCAGCACTTCGCCCACCATCTCCGGGTCCAGGGCGGAGGTCGGTTCGTCGAACAGCAGGACCTCCGGGTCCATGGCAAGCGCCCGGGCGATGGCCACGCGCTGCTTCTGCCCGCCCGACAGCTGCCGGGGCTTTGCGTTGATATAGGGAGTCATGCCCACCTTTTCCAGATACCGCATGGCGTTTTCCTTCGCGGTGGCTTTGTCCTTTTTCAGCACCTTGACCTGGCCGACGGTGCAGTTGGCCAACACGGTCATATTGTTAAAGAGATTGAAGGACTGGAACACCATGCCCACCTTGGACCGGTAGGCCGCCGCGCCGCCCTTGCGGGCGACGATGTCCTCGCCGTGGAACAAAATCTCGCCGGAGGTGGGCGTTTCCAGCAGGTTGATGCAGCGCAGCAGGGTCGATTTGCCGGAGCCGGAGGCGCCGATGATGCTGGTCACATCGCCGGGACGGACGACAAAATCGATGTCCCGGAGTACCTGATGGGAACCGAAGGATTTGGAGAGGTGGCGCACCTCTAAAATCAGATTGTCGTTCATATCAGCGCTCTCCTCTCTGATCCAGACTGCGGTTGCCCACGTCACTGGCCTCGCTGTTCTTACGGTTCTCCGCCCACTGGCGCTGCTGCTGGAACTTCTGCGCTTCCTTGCTGTGCTCGTCGTAGGGGCTGCCCTTGACGGGATGGGTGTAGGTGCCCGCCGCGCCCACCAGCTGGTCTTCGTTGACCAGTTCATAGTTGTCGCTGCCGTCCATGCGCTTTTCCAGCCACCGCAGGATCAGGGACGCGATCAGGGTCATGCTGAAGTAGGCGGTCATCTCAATGGCGGCGGAGGGGAAGTAGAGGTACGTTGCGCCCACCGCGGCTCGATGTACGGAGAACAGCTCGCCGTAGCTGATGATGAACATCACGGAGGTATCCTTGATGTTGATGATGAGGTTGTTGCCGATCTGGGGCAGCAGCACGCGCAGGGCCTGGGGAATGATGACATAGAGCATGGTCTGCACATGGGTCATGCCGATGGCCTTCGCGCTCTCCGTCTGGCCGGGGTCGATGGACAGGAAGCCGCCACGCACGGACTCGGCCATATATGCGCCTGTGTTGATGGACACGATGACCAGCGCCGCGATAAATACGCTGGGCCAGCGCACGGAACCGGTGAAGTAGGGCAGGCCGTAATAGATGAACACGGCCTGAAGGATCATGGGGGTGCCGCGGAATACCTCCACATAGATGCGGATGACCACGCGGATGATCCGCAGCACCACACGCTTGACAATGTTATCGCCGGGGCCGCAGGGGATGGTGTTCAGGATACCGCAGATAAAGCCGATGATGCAGCCGATCAGCGTAGCAAGAATCGCCAGGGTAATGGTATTGTACATACCGGTGAGATACTGTCCGCCGTAACGCGCCCAGGTGCTGGTGATATCTATACCTAATTGTGCGCATTGCTGGAAAAAAGTTTGCAGCATACAGATATGCTCCTCTCTGTCCGATTTGTAGGATAAAAGCGGGATTTTACGCGCTATATTGTGAACGGGAACGCGGCATATGCCGGTAGCCCTGTTTTACGCCGCCGCAGAGCTGCTGTGCCGGTGGTATAAAACAAGGGTCAAGGCGAGGGAGCCTGCTCCCTCGCCTTGGCAGATACGCAAAGAGTTTACGCGCCCACGGGCTGGATGGAAATGGCTTCGGCCATCATGGCGTTGAAATCGTCGGCGGTCATGGTGGACAGGACGCTGTCGATGCTGTCCTTCAGGGCCGTGTTGCCCTTCTTGACGGATACACCGATGTTGACGTTCTCTGCGCGGATGCTCTCGTTTTCAAACTGGAAGTCGCCGTCGGTACCGGAGAAGTCCAGGATGACCATATCGGGATACACAGCCACGGCGCCCTGGGCGGTGGGCATATCGGTGCAGACGAACTCCACGGTGCCGGTCTCCAGGGCCATCAGCATGGCGGGCGCGTTCTCCGCCGCGGTCTGGATCTGGGCGTCGGGGATCTGGGGCAGGCAGGTATCATACCAGATGGTGGATTCCTGGGAGGTGCACACGCCTCCGGCCAGGTCCGCGATGGATTTGGCGCTGGCGAACTTGCTGTCTGCTTTGGTCACGCAGACCATGGTGGCGTACAGGTAAGGACCGGCAAAATCGACCTGCTGGCTGCGCTCGGCGGTCATGGACTGGCCGGCGATGACGGCGTCATATTCACCGGACTGGATGCCGGGGATCAGGGAGCCCCAATCGGCCTGAATCACTTCCAGTTCCCAGCCGTTGGCTTCGCAGATCTTCTTGGCCATCATTACGTCGTAGCCGTTGGCATAGCCGGAACCGTTGGCGATGGGGACTGCGCCGTTGCTGTCGTCGCTCTGGAGCCAGTTATAGGGCGCATAGGCGCATTCCATGGCGACGGTGAGCACGCCGTCTTCCACGCCGGTGACAACGGCGTTATCGCCGTCGTTTCCATTGTCGCTGCCGGAGGGGGTGTCGTTGTTGCCGCCGCCGCAGGCGGTCAGGGACAGGGCCATCAGGGCGGCGCAGGTCAGGGCAAAGAGTCTTTTCTTCATCATTAGAAATCTTCCTTCCATATGGTTTTTTCCGCCAGAGCAGAGGATCTCGTCCTGCCGGGAGGCATGAAAAAAAGCCATGCACTCTCCAGCAGCGGAAAAGTATCATGGCATTCGCCGGGACCGTTCCATGGAAAACCGGTCCCCCTGGTGTCAATGATAGCGCTCCACATTGCTGTGACAGTCTGACGGATGTTTTCCGCCAGCCCAGGTCCTTCTCCCCGGCCGGGAAACCGGACCTTCGGCAAAAAACCCTTTCCCGGTCCAGCGGCGGCCTGGCCTCTCCCGGACGGTACTGATGTTTTTTGCGCCTCTACCATTGGATCGGAGCGATGCTCCGAAACAATTTATGCGGTTATGGGCGTATGTTAGCACGTCTTTTTCCCGTTGTCAAGCCTCTTGGGCGATTTTTTTGCGGATTTCTAATGGGAAAGTCCTCTTTGTTCGAGAAAAGCACAAGGGAGACAGCCGGAGGGGACGCCGGCCGCACAAAAAAGCCGCTGCTGCGCCCGGGCGCGAACGAACCGGACCCGGGCGCTGGCTGCGGCTTAAAACAGCACCTCCCGCTCGGCGGGGACGGCTTTTGCGATCAGACAGCCGTTCTTGAACGAATACAGCACCTCGCTCTTTTGATTCAGCGCCTGATAGAAATCCGGCGCGTCCAGAACGATGAAGTCGGCGGGGTTCCCGGGCCGGATCCCGTAGCGGCTGCCCAGATGCAGCGTTTTGGCGGCATTGGTGGAAATCAGCTTGTACGAGTCCATGATCTCCTGATAGCCCATCATCTGGCAGACATGGAGCCCCATAAAGACCACGTCCCGCATGTTGCCTGTGCCTAAGGGATACCAGGGGTCGAAGATGTCGTCATGGCCGAAGGAGACGTTGCATCCGGCGGCCAGCAGTTCCTTGACGCGGGTGACGCCCCGGCGCTTGGGATAGGTGTCCATGCGGCCCTGGAGGTGGGTGTTCACCAGGGGATTGGCGACGAAATTGATCTCCGACAGCTTCAGCAGCCGCATCAGCTTCGTTACATAGGCGTTGTTGTACGAGTGCATGGCGGTGGTATGGCTGGCGGTCACCCGGTCCTTCAGGCCGGACTCGTAGGCGCGGGCGGCCAGGACCTCCAGACCGCGGCTCTGTTCGTCGTCGATCTCGTCGCAGTGGACGTCGATGAGCTTGTCGTACTTTTCCGCCAGCTTGACCGCGAAGTTGAGGGATTCCACGGCGTATTCCCGCGTGAACTCAAAGTGAGGGATCGCGCCTACCGCGTCGGCGCCCATGCGCACGGCGTCCTCCAGCAGCTCCCGGCCGCGGGGGAAGGAGTCGATGCCCTCCTGGGGGAATGCCACGACCTGAAGTTCCACGGTGTCTCGCAGCTCTTCTCGCAGCTCCAGCATGGCTTCCATGGCGGTGAGCTTGGGGTCCGTGACATCCACATGGGTGCGCACGAACTGCACGCCGTTTTGCACCTGCATCCGCACCGCCCGGTGGACCCGTTCGCGCACATCTTGTTTGGTGAGGGACTCTTTGCGCAGGCTCCAGCACTGGATGCCCTCAAACAGGGTGCCGGACTGGTTCCACACCGGCTCCCCCGCCGTCAGGCAGGTGTCCAGGTGGACGTGGGACTCGATAAAGGGCGGCAGGACAAGACAGCCGCTGCAATCGTAGATCATCTCGCCCGGCTGGGGAAGGATATCGGGGGAGATGGTTTCAAATTTGCCCTTGGTGACGCGGATATTGACGGCCTCGCCAGCGTTTTCCACAAATACGTTTCGGATCAGCATGGGTATATCCTCCTTAGCGGTTTGATTCCTGTTTGCTGTATTTCAGTTTTTCTGCTGCCAGGTAGCAGACGCAGGCCACTGCCATGGCGTTGATGGACGCGATGCCGAAGGAGAGGAAATTGCCCGCCAGCGCCCCGGCGATGACGCCGGCCACCGCGCCCCAGTGCACCGTGTGCTTCGGGGCCGCTCCCGCGCGGTAATCCGCCCGGTGCAGGACATAATCCAAAATGACGATGGCGCCCACGGGCGGCAGCGTGGCGTTGAGGAAGTTGAGCCAGCCGACGAAGTTGTTGTACAGCCAGATGGCAGCCACGGTGCCGGTGATGCCGGAGACCAGCGTCATGGGCTTTTGCCGCAGTCCGGTGATATTGGTCAGGCCCAGGCCGCCGGTATAGAGGGCGTTGTTGTTGGTGGTCCAGATATTGGCGCCCAGGACGATCAGGGCGGGGATGGCCAGCCCCTGGGCGATCATCACATAAAAGATGTCGTCCTTGCCGGTGAACGCGCCGCCCACCGCGCCAAAGGCGAACATCAGGGAGTTGCCCAGGAAAAAGGCGATCACGGTGGTGGCCACGGCCACGGCGTTGTTTTTCGCAAAGCGGACAAAATTGGGCGTGGCGGTGCCGCCGCTGACGAAGGAGCCGATCACGAGTCCCACGCCGGCCAGCAGCGTCAGACTGCCGGTGGAGCGGGAGAAGATGGCGGTCAACCCGCCGCCTTCGATCGTGGAGAGGACCATGGAGTAGACGCCCAGGGCTGCGATCAGGGGAACGGAGATGGCGCTGACGATGGTGAGCGCCTTGATGCCGAAATACGCCGACGCCGTCATGCACATGCCCGCGATGGCGACCAGGAGGATGGGACTGACGCCCAGCAGCTCCGCGGCGGGGATGGCGAACATGGCTACGCCCACGCCGAACCAGCCGATCTGAGTGAAGGAAATAAGGACCGAGGCCAGCTTGGACCCGGCGGTCCCGAAGGAGCGCTGGGCCAACAGGTCCAGGGTCAGGCCGGTATCGCAGCCCACATAGGCAAGCCCGCCGGTATACGCGCCCAGGATGATGCCGCCGATGATGACCGCCCAGACGAAGGTGGCCAGGTCAAGACCGTTGCCGAGCTTTGCGCCCACGCTCATGCTGGCGGAGAAGAACGTAAAGCCCAGCATGACCACGAACATGCTCCAAAATCCTTTGCGTGCGGCAGCCGGGACTGCTTTCAGGGAAAAATCGCTGTCTTCTTTTACGCTGCTGTTTGTCTGCCGTGACAAGGGAACCGCCTCCTTTGATCGTTTCTTATAAATTTTTTGTGCATACCGTTCTTTTTGCGCGGTCCACGCCTGTTTCACCTGTGGGGAGGACCGGCGCGGTCCCGCCGTCTTCCGGCGGCGTTTCAACATTTTCCGCCCTGTTTTCTTGGAACTCTTTACGGGCCCAGGGCGATCTGCTCGGCGGTGATGGGAAGATTGCGGTGCCAGACGCCCGTGGCCCGGTAGATGGCGTGGGCGATGGCGGGGGCGGGGGTGTTGATGACAATCTCGCCGATGGATTTTGCGCCGAAGGGTCCGGTGGGCTCATAACTGCTTTCAAATTCCACCCGCAGCTTCCCCATGTCCAAACGGGTGGGCAGCTTATACTGCATCAGGGAGGTTTCCATGGGCTTGCCGTGGGCGTCGTAGCGCACATCCTCCAGCAGCGTCATGCCGATGCCCTGAACGATGCCGCCCTCGGCCTGGATGCGGGCCAGGGCCGGGTTGATGGGCGTGCCGCAGTCGACGACGGCCATATAGTCCAGCACCGTGACCTGGCCGGTCAGCTTGTCCAGCTCGATCTCCGCCATGCCCGCCATAAAGGGAGGCGGGGAAATGGGGGAGGAATGGGACACGGTGGCCTCGGCGGCTTCGGTGTTGTTCAGCTGGGCCTGATAGGCAAGGTCGTGCAGGGAGACGGACTGCTCCGTGCCGCAGCGCCGGATGCAATTGCCGCAGAAGGTCAGCTCCTCCGGCGGACACGCCAAAACACGGGCCGCAATGCGGCACAGCCGCTCCTTCAGTTCTTCGCACGCCCGCTCCACCGCTTTGCCGGTGACGTAGGTCGTGGAGGAGGCGTAGGAACCGGAGTCGTAGGGCGATACGTCGGTGTCCGCGCTGAAGACCGCCACGTTGTCCACGTCGCAGTCCATACATTCTGCGGCCATCTGGGCCAGGATCGTATCGCAGCCGGTGCCCATGTCCGCCGCGCCGAGGATGAGGTTGTAGCACCCGTCGTCTCCCAAGCGAATGGTGGCGGAGCCGACGTCGATTTGGGAGATGCCGGAGCCCTGCATGGCGATGGCGACGCCCGCGGCGCGCACCTTGCCGTTGCCCAAGTCCCGCACGGGATAGCGGTGCTCCCAGTCAAAGATCTCTTTGCAGCGGGCAAGACAGCGGTCCAGGGCGCAGGCACCGGCGGTCTCGCCGTAATAGGCGGGCATGGCCATCCCCTGGCGGACCATGTTTTTCTCCCGCAGTACCGTGGGGTCGATGTGCAACAGCTCCGCTAACTCGTTGACAGCGGACTCCACGGCAAAGATGCCCTGGGTCGCGCCGTAGCCCCGGTAGGCCCCTGCGGGCTGGAGATTGGTATAGACGACGTCAAAGGCGAAACGGTAGGCCTCCAGGCTGCCGGTGTACAGCGGGATGGACTTGTGGCCGGAAAGACCCACGGTGGTGGGGCCGTGCTCCCCGTAAGCGCCGCTGTTGGAGAGGGTGTAGAGGTCCAGGGCGCGGATCTTTCCCGTTTTGTCCGCGCCCAGGCGGACGCGGATCTCCATTTCATGGCGGGGAGAGCCGGCGATCTGGCATTCCTCGCGGGTAAAGATCAGCTGGGCCGGACGCCCCGTTTTTAAGGTGACGAAGGCGGGGTACAGTTCGCTGACCGCGGTCTGCTTTGCGCCGAAGCCGCCGCCGATGCGAGGCTTTTCCACACGAATTTTGCTCTTTGGGATGCCCAGGGCCGCAGAGAGGATGCGGCGCACATGAAAGACGATTTGGGTGGAGGAGATCACATGGAGCCGTCCGTAGCGGTCCAGGCGGGTATAGGTGCGGAAGGTCTCCATCATGGCCTGCTGGAAGGCCTTGGTGTGATAAGTACGGTCCAGCACGATGTCGCAGCGGTCCAGTACGCCGTCCACATCACCTGCGCTGTCCGTCTCGCTGGCCACGAGGTTGCGCTTATTGTCCCCGCCCACGGGACAGGGGGGATACCAGTCCTCCTCCGGGTGGACGAGGATCGGGCCGTCCTTGGACGCGCGGGGATCGAGCACCGGCTCTAAGACCCGGTACGTCACCTTGATGCGCTTCATTGCCCCCAGGGCGGCGCGTTCGTCCTCCGCTGCGATGATGGCCACGGGATCGCCCGCAAAGCGGACATGGCGGTCCAGGATCAGACGGTCGTAGGGCGACGGCTCCGGGTAGGTCTGGCCCGCGATGGCAAAGCGTTGGCGGGGCACATCCTGCCAGGTGTAAACAGCCACGACGCCGGGGACCTTGCAGGCCAGGGAGACGTCGATCTCCTCGACGATGGCGTTGGGATGGGGACTGCGCAGCAGCTTGACGGTCAAAGCGTCCCTGGGGACGATATCGTCCATGTACACGGCCTTGCCCAGCAGCAGCTGCATGGCGTCCTTTTTGCGGATGCTTTTGCCGACGCATTTGTAGTCCTTTTGCGGCTGTGCCATGTCTTCACTCCTTTCTGCTGTCAAGATACGCGCGGATGCCCCGCAGTTGTCCTTCGTAGCCGGAACAGCGGCAGAGGTTGCCCGCAAGGTAAGCGCGGATCTCATCGTCGCTGGGGTCCGGGTTTTCCCGCAGCAGGGCGATGGTGTTCATCACCATGCCGGGATTGCAGAAGCCGCACTGGTCGGCACCCTGGTCGGCCAGGAAGCCCACAAAGGCGGAGGCTTCCTCCTGAAGCCCTTCTAAGGTGACGACGGCGCGGCCGTTGGCCCGCACGGCGAGCACGGAGCAGGACAGGACGGGCACATCGTCAAGGAGCACGGTGCATAACCCGCAGTTGGCGGTTCCGCAGCCCTGCTTGACGCTGAGACAGCCGTGCTCGCGGAGGAATTCCAGGAGCGTCAGATCGGGCCGGACGTCGTCGGAGACGGCGCGGCCGTTCAAGGTCAGATCAAGTTTCATCGTGCATCCCTCCCAAAGCGAGCGCGGCGCGCGTTGTGAGTACCTTTACAAGGTGGGTGCGGTAGGCGGCGCTGCCCCGGAGATTACCGGCGGTTTTGACGCGGGCGGCGACGTATTCCCCGAAAGCAGCGGCGGCCTCTTCCGTGACGGCTTCCGGGAGGATGCCTGTTTCATCTTCTACCCGCACAGCGGCCATGGGCCGCGCGCCGATGGCGGCCCGGAAGACGCCGTCCCACCGGGAGACGGCGCAGGTCAAAACAGGAAAATCCGTGCTGGCAGCGCGCATGGAGCGATAGACGAAGCGCCCCGGTTTTTTGTACACGATCAGACGGGTCAGAATATCCCGGTCCCGCTTTTGCCGGATAAAATCCGTCAGAGGCAGGACGCCGCCCTGGTACAGCTCCACTTCCGTGTCCATGGAGAGGAACACCGTCAGTACATCGGAGAAGCCAAAGCGGCCGAAGATGCTCCCGCCCACGGTGGCCAGATTGCGGAACTGCACGCCCACGATGCTGCCCAGCGCGTCTTTTACCGCGCCTTGCGTATAGGCGTTCAAACCGGGGTGCTGCTCCAGCTGGCGCAGACGCGCCATAGCGCCGATGGAGAAGGCGTCCTCCGTTTCCTCGATTGTGTCCAGTCCCAGCGCGCCCAGGTCGATGGCGGTGGTGATGGGCGTACTGCTCAAGCGAAGCCAGAGCATTCCGCCCAGGATGCGGCTGCCCTTTTTCTGATTCAGCGCGAAAGCCTGCTCCAGGCTTTCGGCCATGACATAGTCCCGGATGGTCATCATAGCGTTTCTCTCCTGTTTGAAGATACAAGATAAGACAAATTATACCATAGCCGTCTTGATTTTCCTATGGCTTTTTGATAGAATCCGTTATAGTTTACAAACAACAACGAAGAAGGAGCTGTATTTTTGTGAAACGGATCTTTTCTCTGTTCCTGTGCGCGGCCCTGCTGCTGGCGCTGACAGCCTGCGCCCGTACTCCGGCGGACGGGGTGTCCACGGACGGCGGCGCGTCTGTCTATCCTGTGACGGTGACGGACCAGGCCGGGCGGACGGTGACCATTGCGGCGGAACCGGAGCGCATCGTCAGCGGCTATTATATCTCCACCAGCCTGCTGATCGCTTTGCATCAACAGGACAAGCTGGTGGGGATCGAAGCAAAAGCGGACAGCCGTCCCATTTACCGGCTGAGCGCGCCGGAGCTGCTGGAGCTGCCGAGCGTGGGCAGCGCGAAGGAGTTCGATCTGGAAGGCTGCGCGGCCCTGGAGCCGGATCTTGTGATCCTGCCCCTGCGCTTGCAGGACGCCGCCGGGACGCTGGAGGATCTGGGCATCCCGGTGCTGCTGGTGGACCCGGAGGATCAGGCGCTGCTGGACGAGGCGCGGGATATCATCGCCCTGGCAGTAAACAGCGAGGTCCGCGCCTGGAAGCTGGCAGAATTTACGAAGGGCCAGCAGGACTGGCTGGCGGACGCCCTGTCCAGTACGGAGACGCCGCGGGTCTACCTTGCGGGCAACGCCGATTTTCTTTCCACCGCGGGCGGAGGGATGTATCAAAGCGATCTGATCGCCCTGGCCGGCGGCAGCAACGTTGCCCGGGAGATCGAGGACAGCTATTGGGCGCAGATCGATTATGAGCAGCTGCTGGCCTGGGACCCGGAATACATCATCCTGGCCTCCGGCGCGTCCTACGGCTGCGAGGACGTGATAAACGACCCGCGCCTTTCCGCCTGTGCGGCGGTGGCGGCGGGGCAGGTCTATCAGATGCCGGATAAGGCGGAGGCGTGGGACAGCCCGGTGCCCGGCGGCATTTTGGGCGCGGTGTGGCTGGCGTCGGTGCTCCACCCGGAGGAATGTCCGCCGTCCCGTTGGGAGCAGGCGGCGGAAGAATTCTATGAGACCTTCTACGGCTTTGCATACAGCGCGGCGTGATCCGCGCCTGCTGTGCGCTGCGGCGGCCCTGCTGCTGGCGGCGCTTTGCGCGGCAAGTCTTGCCGTTGGGAAATATTCCCTGACCCTTGGGGGGCTGCTGGAGGGGGACGGCCTTCAGACCCAGGTGTTCTGGATGCTCCGCGTGCCCCGCACCGTTTTGGGTGCGGCGGGGGGCTTTTGCCTGGGTGTGACAGGATTTGTCTATCAAACGGTGTTCCGCAACCCGTTGGCGTCGCCGGACGTGATCGGCGTATCCTCCGGGGCCAGCGCCGGCGCTGCGGCGGGCATTCTGTTTTTCCCCGGCGCGGTGGGGACGGGCATGTGCGCCTTTGCCGGAGCACTGGCCGCCGTGGCCGCTGCGCTGGCGCTGGCCGCGCTGGACCGCACGGGCAGGAACGGGACGATCGTTTTGGCGGGGATCGCCGTCCATGCGCTGGCCCAGACGGTCCTGATGCTCCTGAAGCTGACGGCCGACCCGGAACGGGAGCTGGCGTCCATTGAGTATTGGATCATGGGCAGCCTCAGCGGCGTCCGCATCCCGGCGCTGGGGATCGAGCTGGCGCTGTGCGCCGTTTGTCTCGGGGCGCTGTTCCTGCTCCACCGGCAGCTTTTGCTCCTTTCTTTGGACGAGGGAGAGGCCCGGATGCTGGGGGTGGCGGTGGGCCGTTTGCGCCTGATCGTGTTGCTGACGGCGACGCTGGCGGTGTCCGCCGTGATCAGTCTGACGGGGCTGATCGGCTTCGTGGGCCTGCTGGCGCCCCATGCCGCCCGCCTGCTTGCCGGGGACAACCGGCGCGGGACCATGGCCCTGAGCGGCCTGCTGGGGGGCGTGCTGTTGTGTGGCGCGGATATCCTGGCCCGCAGCCTGACGGCGGTGGAGCTTCCGGTGAGCATTTTTACCAGTCTCCTGGGCGCGCCGTTTTTGCTGTATCTTGTGGGGAAAGGCGGGCGGAGATCATGAGCTTTTTTACCGTGGACCGCCTGAGCGCCGGATACGGCGGCGCGCCCGTGCTGCGGGAGCTTTCCCTTTCTGTGGAGGAAGGGGAGATCACGGGACTGCTGGGCGTCAATGGCTGCGGGAAGACCACGCTGATCCGGGCGGTATGCGGTCAGATGCCCCACCGGGGAACCTGTATCCTGAACGGGCAGCGGTTGGAGGGACTGCCGCCGCGGGCGCTGGCCCGGCGGTGCGCCTATCTCCCCCAGCGGGGGAGCATCGTCCTTGATCTTTCGGTGCTGGACGTGGTGTTGATGGGCTGCAATCCCTGGCTTGGACTATTGGAGCAGCCGGATGAAAAAATGCGGGAGCACGCCCGGCAAGCGCTGCGCCGGGTGGGACTTGCCGGACGGGAGCACGACAATTATCTCGCCTTGAGCGAGGGGCAAAAGCAGCTTTGCCTGTTGGCGCGTACCATCGTGTCCGGCACGCAGCTGCTTTTGCTGGATGAGCCGGAGGGCGGATTGGACGTCGTCCACCGGGGCCGGATATTGCGCCTGCTGCGCCGCTGGGTGCGGCAGACGGGAGGCAGGGCCGTTTTGGCGGCGCTTCACGACCCGGCCCTGGCGCTGAACGGCTGCGACCGCCTGGTGCTCCTGGACAAAACGGGAGCATCGGAGGTCCTGACCCCGTCCAGGGACCCGCTGTCCGTCATGGAAGCGGCGTTGTCCCGCCTTTACGGCCCGGTGGAGCTGGTCCGGTGTCCCACCCGCGCCGGCGGGACGCGGCTGGTCATGCTGAAGGAAGAGAGGGAGGAGGAATGGGAATGGGACCGATGACGCGGGTATATCTGTTGAACGACGCCGGAGAAAAAGCCTTCGGGGAAGGACCGTACCGTCTGCTGCGGGCCGTGGAGAAAACCGGATCCCTGCGGGCCGCGGCGGCGTCCATGAATATGGCCTATACCAAGGCGCTGAAGCTGTTACGCCGTGCGGAGGAGGGCGCGGGCTGCGCCCTGACGGAGCGCAGCGCCGGAGGAAAAGCCGGCGGCGGGAGCCGTTTGACGGCGGAGGGAAAGGAGCTGCTGAAAAACTATGAGACCTACCGGGAACGCTGTGTGGCGGCCAACCGCGCCATCTATCGCGCGGTGTTTTGCCCTGAGCGGACGGCGGCATCTCTTCCTGACGGGGAAGCGTAAGGCGGGGAAAAGCACGCTGTTTCGCGCGCTGCTGCCGCTGCTGACGCCGCTGAGGGAAGAGGATGCACTCCGTACTTGGGCGGAGCCGGGACGCGGCGTTTGGGCCGGGTGCGGCGGTACGGCGGTGCAGATCGGGCGCTTTACGGAAAGCGCGGGCGTCGAAGAAAACCGAATGCGCCCTGACGAGGCCGGGCTGGATGTTTTTGCGTCACTGCTGGAGGGCTGCGGGCGCGGGCCGTCGCCCTGGGCGGCGGTGGACGAGATCGGATATCTGGAATGCTCCAGCAACCGCTGCCGCAGCGCGGTGGAGGCTTTGCTGGAACGAAGACGTGTCCTTGCCGTGGTGCGCCGGCAGGACCTTCCCTTTCTCCATGGGCTGCGGCAGAGAGAGGATGTGTATCTTGTCGATCTCGACGCGCCGCCGGAGGTGGGCTGCGTCGTGATGGCCTCCGGCCTGGGCAGGCGGTACGGCGGCGACAAGCTGCTGGCGGAGCTGGACGGAAAGCCGCTGCTGCAATGGGTGCTGGAGGCGACGGAGGGGGTATTTGCAAGGCGTCTTGTGGTGACGCGCTCCCAGGGTGCGGCGGAGCTTTGCAAGGCGTTGGACGTGGATGTGGAGCTGCATAGCCTGCCGGAGCGGAGCGGCGCGATTCATCTGGGCCTTTCCCATGCCGCCCTCCCCGGCGGCTGCGCCTTTTTTTCGGGAGATCAACCCCTGGTGCGTCCGGGGAGCGCCGGGGCGCTGGCCCTGGCGGCGCAGCTGGACGGGGCGGCGATCTGGCGTCTTGCCTGGGGCGGTACGGCGGGCGCGCCGGTGCTGTTTCCGCCCTGGAGCTATGAGGCGCTGCGCCGTCTGCTGCCAGGGGAGAGCGGCCGGACGGTGGCGGCGGCGCATCAGGACCGGGTACGCCTGCTGCCGGCGGAAGCGGAAGAGGAATGCTTTGATGTGGATACGCCGGATGATCTGTGCCGTCTCCAGACGCTGTTGCGGGGAAAACGAAAAGGAGTTTGACGGACTGCCGTTTATCCGGCTCTTGCGCTTTTGGGCGGCAGCGGATATAATAGGGACACAGCCGTACCGGAGCAATACGCGCCGGACGGCAGGGGGGAGGACGATATCATGGTCCGTGCGATCGTGACGGAGGAAGCGTTTCTGAGCCGAAAGGCGGAACCGGCCGGGGCGGAGGATCTGCCTGCTGCCCAGGACCTTTTAGAGACGTTGCAGGCCCACAAGGACAGCTGCGTCGGTATGGCGGCGAATATGATCGGGGTCAACAAGCGCATCATTGCCTTTGTGGACGGCGGCGGCTATACCGTCCTGTTCAATCCCGAGATCATCCGGCGGAAGGACCCTTATGAAGCGGAGGAGGGCTGCCTGTCCCTGCCGGAAACGCGGCGAACGAAGCGGTGGCGGTCTATTAAGGTACAGTACCAGACCGCGTCGTTCCAGACCCGGTTCAAGACATATCATGATTTTACCGCGCAGATCGTCCAGCATGAGATCGACCACTGCGACGGTATCCTGATCTGACGGGGCGGCGCGATGGCAAACGTTATCGAGATCACAGATTTTTCCGCGCCGGAGCTGGATATTTACGCACGGTTGACGGAAAATCAGCTGCTGAACCGGGCGGACCCGGAAAACGCCCTGTTTATTGCGGAAAGCTCCCTGGTCATTGGCCGCGCCCTGGACGCGGGCTGCGTGCCGGTGTCATTTCTGATGGAACGCAAGCATGTGGCGGGGAAGGGCGCGGAGCTGCTTGAGCGCTGCCGGGCGGACATCCCAGTGTATGCGGCGGAGCTGGATATGCTGATCCAGCTGACCGGTTTCCATTTGACGCGGGGCATCCTCTGCGCCATGCGCCGTCCGCCGTGTGCCGGCGCTGCGGCGCTGTGCGCCGCCGCCCATCGGGTCGCCGTGCTGGAAAACGTGATGAATCCGACCAATTTGGGCGCGATCTTTCGCTCTGCCGCGGCCCTGGGGATCGACGCCGTGCTGCTGACCAACGCCGGCAGCGATCCGCTGTACCGCCGGGCGCTGCGCGTGAGCATGGGGACGGTGTTTCAGGTCCCCTGGGCGTATCTGGAGCAGGAAGCGTCTTGGCCCCGGCAGCTGCGGGACTGGGGGTTTCGGACTGCGGCCATGGCGCTGCGGGACGATTCTCTGGACATCGCGGACCCGCGCCTGGCGGCGGAGGATAAGCTGGCCGTCGTCCTGGGCACCGAGGGAGACGGCCTGGCGGCGGATACGATCGCCGTCTGCGACTACACGGTGCGCATTCCCATGTCCCACGGTGTGGATTCCCTGAATGTGGCCGCGGCCAGCGCGGTGGCGTTTTACCAGCTGGGCCTGCGGCGCGGCGCTGTTTCGGCTCCTGCCGGCGGCGGGAACGGCCCGGACGGCAGATTTTTTTCTTGAACAGCATGGATTTTATGAATTATTTCCCGCAAAACGTGGAAATAAAGAATCAGACAGAGGAGGCATCCGCTATGGAACTGAAAGGCAGAAATTTTTTGAAGCTGCTGGATTTTACCCCGGAAGAGATCGGGGGACTGATCGATTTGGCGGCGGAACTGAAAGCAAAAAAGAAACAGGGCGTCGCCCATGATACCCTGCGGGGCAAAAATATCGCCCTGATTTTTGAAAAGACCAGCACCCGTACCCGCTGCGCCTTTGAAGTGGCGGGCCATGATTTGGGCATGGGCGTCACCTATCTTGATCCGACCGGTTCCCAGATCGGCAAAAAGGAGAGCATCGCGGATACGGCCCGCGTCCTGGGAAGGATGTTTGACGGCATCGAGTACCGCGGCTTTGGTCAGGAGATTGTGGAGGAGCTGGGAAAATACGCGGGCGTGCCGGTGTGGAACGGCCTGACCAACGAGGCCCATCCGACCCAGATCCTGGCGGATTTCCTCACCATGCGGGAGCATT
Organism: uncultured Clostridia bacterium; assembly: GCA_947647695.1. Taxonomy (GTDB): domain Bacteria; phylum Bacillota; class Clostridia; order Oscillospirales; family Oscillospiraceae; genus Pseudoscillospira. Next base: position 16,970 of record CANSLL010000013.1, read on the forward strand.
TCGGCCGTCTGGAGGGCCTGAACTTCGTCTATATGGGCGACGCCAGATACAACATGGGCAATTCCCTGATGGTGGGCTGCGCCAAGATGGGCGTCAACTTTACGGCCTGCGCGCCGGAAAAATATTTCCCCGAGGAAAGCCTGATCGCCCAATGCCGGACCTTTGCCGAAGCCAGCGGCGCGCAGCTGCGCTTTATGGAGGACCCCATGGAGGCGACGAAGGGCGCGGACGTCATCTATACGGACGTGTGGGTCTCCATGGGCGAACCGATGGAGATCTGGCAGGAGCGCATCGCGGATCTGGCGCCCTATCAGGTCAACCGCGCCCTGATGGACAACGCCGGTCCCCAGTGCCGGTTCATGCACTGCCTGCCCGCATTCCACGACCGGAAGACCACCATCGGGCGGGAGATGGGCGAACGCTTTGACCGCACGGAGATGGAAGTGACGGACGAGGTGTTCGAGTCGGACCGGTCCATTGTGTTCGACGAGGCGGAGAACCGGATGCACACCATCAAGGCCGTCATGGCGGCGACGCTGTGAGCCGGGCCGCCGGTCGATTTTGAGCACGTTTTTTGGCCGCCTGCCGGGCCGCGTCCGGCAGACGGTTTTTCCCTTTTGCGGGGCAAAAGGTGCCAAAATACCGCAAAACCCGGAAAAAAACGCGGATCGCCGCGCGTTGCCTTTTGGAGCGATCCATGATATAATACACTTTAATTAGCGTTTGACCGCCGCGGAACGGGGCGGCTTTGAGAGGAAAAGAGAGGACGGTGAACGGATGGACGCGCCGAACAAGACCGGAGGGCAGCAAAGCGCCGGAAAATACATTTTCAAATATTATACCAAAGCCGTCGTGCGGCGGTATTTCCAGGACGACGTGGGCCGCGAGAGCGCCGCGCTGGCGTACTATCTGCTGTTCAGCATCTTTCCGCTGATCATCTTTTTCAGTATGCTCTTGGGCCTGGCGGAGCTGGACCATTACCCGATCATCACCGCGCTGTATGATTTTCTGCCTGGGGAGGCGGCGGGGGTACTGGCGGAGTATCTGCGCCATGTTTCCTCCATGCGCTTTGGACCGGAGGTGGTGGCCGTGTTGTTTTTCTGCCTGTGGTTCCCCATGCGCGCCACCAATTCCCTGATTTCCGCCATCCGCAAGGGCGGCGGGAGGCGGCAGTCCTTTGGCTTTTTCCGCACCCAGCTCCACCTGCTGCTGTACGCGGTGTTTTTGATGGTCACGATCGTTTTCGGCGTGCTGTTCATGATGCTCAGCAACAACGTGCTGCTGTTTTTGCGGGAGACCTTTTCCCTGTCGCCCATGTTTATCTTTGTCTGGGTGCGCTTTCGCGGGCTGTTCCTCGGCGTGTTGATGTTTCTTGTTTTATATGTGTTTTACCTCAACGGTTTTGAAGATCATACGCCGAAGTTTTACGAGATGTGCCCCGGCATCCTGGGCGCCTTTGCCGCATGGATGATCCTGGCCAACATTTTTTCCCATTTCGTGGGCGGTCTTTCCGTTTATTCCGTGGTCTACGGCTCCATCAGCGCTATCGTCGTGCTGATGCTGTGGCTGTATTTCACCTCGACAATTTTGATCATGGGCGCGAAATTCAACCAGCTCATGGCCCAGACGCGCAAACAGTACGGCACCTGGAAGCCTCCTGTGCCGAAGGAGTGAAGATATGAGGATCATCATCATTGGCAGCGGCAAGGTAGGCTACACCCTGGCCGAGCAGCTGAGCCTGGAAGGACATGACATCACCGTGATCGACCGCCGGAGCGACACGTTGCAGCGGGCGGATGCCAGCTTGGATATCCTGTGCATCATCGGCAACGGCGCGAATATCCGCACCCTGCGGGAGGCGGGCGCGGAGCGCTCGGACCTGGTCGTGGCGGCCACCTCCTCGGACGAGGTAAACATCGTCTGCTGCCTGCTGGCAAAGAAGCTGGGCGCGGGCCATACCATTGCCCGCATTCGCGACCCGGAGTATTCCGCCGACGCGCCCCTGTTCTGCCAGGAGATCGGCCTGGACATGATTATCAACCCGGAGCATGCCGCCGCCATGGAGATTTCCCGTATCTTCCGCTACCCCTCCGCCTCCGGCGTGGACACCTTTGCCCGGGGCGAGGTGGAGATGGTGGGCTTTCATGTGGAGCAGAAGGACGCCCTGGCGGACATCCCCCTCCATGAATTCAACCGTCTGCATCCCAACCGCACCCTCTTGTGTGCCGCCCAGCGCGGAGAAGAGGTCATCATCCCCAACGGCGATTTTGTCCCCAGGGAGGACGACACCGTTTATATGATCGGCACGCCCCCGGAGCTGCGCCGGTGCTTCCACTTTATGGGCCGTCCCATGACCCGCGTCAAGGACGTGGCGATTTTAGGCGGCAGCCGCATTGCGACGTATCTCACCTGGGAGCTGGCCAAGTCGGATATGAGCGTGCGCATCATTGAAAAGGACCTGGAAAAGTGCGGCAAGCTGGCCGAGACGCTGCCCCAGGCGCTCATCATTCACGGCGACGGCACGGATAACGCGGTGCTGGAGGGGGAAAACGTCTTTCAGACTGACGCCTTTGTCTCCCTGACCGATCGGGACGAGGACAACCTGCTCATGGCCCTCAACGCCATCCATGCCAAAGTGCCGAACGTGGCCGCGAAAATGAGCCGTCCGAATTACATAGGACTGGCCAAGGATGTGGGGCTGGACAGCATCATCAGCCCCAAGGACCTGACGGCGAATCTGATTTCCAGCTACGTCCGTTCCCTGTCCAACTCCGAGGGCAGCGCCGTGGAGCGGCTGTACCGCCTGCTGGACGGCAAGATCGAAGCGGTGGAGTTCACCGCCACGAACGCCACACGGTTTTTGAATACGACCCTGAAGGAATTGCAGTTAAAAGAAGGTTTGCTGATTGCCGCTATTGTGCGCGGCGAACAGGCCATTATTCCAAACGGCAACGATATGATTTTGAACAACGACCGGGTCATTGTGGTTGCCCGTTCCCTGTTTTTGGATGATCTG
>CANSLL010000014.1 GCA_947647695.1 uncultured Clostridia bacterium
ACCTATATGTCTAAGCTCAAGAAAGGCGAAATTCCAGACAACAACGGCATCATCGACGCAGCGTTCGTCGAAGAAATCTCTCGTGAACTTGACCGGGAAGAAACAGAATAAGCGCGCCAAACCCGCGGAGCAGGTCCCCTGTTCCGCGGGTCTTATTCTATCCCTTATCCCGCCGCGCACTGCCTTCCGGCAGACGCGGCGGGCCGTTTTCTCTTTTCTCGATCCGCCGTTACACCCGTTTCCAGACCGCGCCGTCCTTCGTGTCCACGACCTCCACGCCCATCTCCTTCAGCGCCGCGCGGATGCGGTCCGCCTCGGCGTAATCCTTCGCCTTCTTCGCCTCGTACCGCCGCAGCACCAACGCGTCGATCTCCGGGTCGCCCTCGCCGGTGACGGTGCAGCCGTCCGCCGCCGCAGTGCTGACCTGGGCCGCTTCCTTCTCCCGCAGCGCCGCCGCTCGCTCTAGCAGGGACAGGCCCAGGACGCTGTCGAACTCCGCCAGGACCGCCCGCTTCGTCCCGTCGCCCACCGGCGCCTTCAGCACGTTGTACAGCGCCGTGATGCCCATGGAGGTATTCAGGTCGTTGCCCACCTGACGCAAAAACTCCTCCTTGAACTCCGCCGCCGCGGCATCATCCACCGCGGTATCTGCTTCATCCAGGGCCGCGATTTTTTTCAGCAGCTTCTGATACGCCCCCTGGGCGTTGTCCAGATTCTCCCAGGTGAACACCAGCGCCTTGCGGTAGTGGCTCTGGAGGCAGAAAAACCGGTAGGACAGGGGATCGTACCCCTTCTCCTCCAGCAGGGAGACCGTGAGGAACTCCCCCTTGGACTTGCTCATTTTGCCGTCGTTCGTATTCAAATGATGCACATGGAACCACTGGGGGCACCAGGGATGGCCCAGGTAGCTCTCGGACTGGGCGATCTCGTTGGTATGATGGGGGAAGGCGTTGTCCACGCCGCCGCAGTGAAGGTCCAGATATTCGCCGTTGTACTTCAAACTGATGGCGGAGCACTCGATGTGCCAGCCGGGGTAGCCCACGCCCCAGGGAGAATCCCATTTCAGAGCCTGGTCCTCAAACTTGGACTTGGTGAACCAGAGGACAAAATCGTTTTTATTGCGTTTGTTGGTATCCTCCTCCACGCCCTCACGGACGCCCACGGCCAAGTCGTCCTCGTTGTGGTCGTTGAACACATAATAGCGCTTGAGCTTGGAGGAATCAAAATACACATTGCCTCCGGCGCAGTAGGCGTAACCCTTGTCCAGCAGGCCGGACACCATCTCGATAAACTCCGCGATCAGCCCCGTGGCGGGCTGGACCACATCGGGCGTTTTGATGTTCAGCTTGCGGCAGTCGTCAAAAAACGCGTCGGTATAAAACTGGGCGATCTCCATGACGCTTTTGTGCTCGCGCTTTGCGCCCTTGAGCATCTTGTCCTCGCCCGTGTCCGCGTCGGACGCCAGGTGGCCCACGTCGGTGATGTTCATCACCCGGTTGACGCTGAGCCCCTCGTACCGCAAAAACTTTTCCAGCACGTCCTCCATGATATAACTGCGCAGGTTGCCGATGTGGGCGAAGTGGTACACCGTGGGGCCGCAGGTGTACATCTCCACATGGCCGGGGGTATGGGTGGTCAGAGGCGCTTTCTTATGGGTCATCGAATTATACAACAGCATAAAAATCCTTCCTCACTTTTCCTTTTCTTCCGTAAGCGCCGTCTCCTCCGGCGCGTGTATATGGTCCGGGTGGCGGCGGCGGCAGGCGCACAGCTCCTCTTCCAGCTCGGCGATGCGCGCCGTGAGCAGTTCGATCTCGTCCTCCACCGGGTCGCCGGTGTTGATCTGATCCACGCATTCGGTGTAATTCTCCACCGCCTGGCCGTTGATCTTCACCACGCGGGCCGGGACGCCCACCGCCGTGGAATTCGGCGGGATCTCGCTGAGCACCACGGAGCCCGAGGCGATGCGGCTGTTGTCCCCCACCTTGAACGGTCCGAGGATGCGTGCGCCGTTGCCCACCAGGACGTTGTTGCCCAAAGTCGGGTGGCGCTTGCCCTTTTCCTTGCCGGTGCCGCCCAGGGTCACACCGTGGTAGATCAAGCAGTCGTCCCCGATCTCGGCGGTCTCGCCGATGACGATGCCCATCCCGTGGTCGATGACGAAGCGGCGTCCGATGGTGGCGCCGGGGTGGATCTCAATCCCGGTCAGGAACCGCGCCCACTGGGAGATGGCGCGGGCGATGAATTTGAAGTTGTGCCGGTAAAACCAATGGGCGATCCGGTAATGGATGGTGGCGTTCACCCCCGGATACAGCAGGAAGATCTCCAGCTTGCTCCGGGCCGCCGGGTCCCGCTTCTGGTACGCGCCCAGCATCTCGCCAAGTCTCGACATAACGCAGTCTCCTCTCAAAACAAACAGAAACCGGAAAAACCAAAAAACGCCCCCATGCCAAGACGGCACAAGAGGCGGTCGTTCCGCGGTTCCACTCCTGTATTTCACTCTTTGCAAGCCTGTAACGCGGCTTAGACGGAGGGCGTTGCCCCTCCCGCTCCCGGACGCACTTTCCCGCCAGTTCCGGCAGGGGCGCTTTCAGCCGATGGCGTCCCCTCTCTGCTCCGGTGCTTTGCGGTACTCTTTCCGTTCCTTGCGGCTATTGATACCTTAGTATATTACCATTTCCGCCCAAGGGTGTCAAGGGCACAGCCGCGCTTTGGGAAAATGTTCACCTTCCGCACTGCCAAGCGCAAAAAATTCCGTCCCTTTTCCACCGTTTTTCCTTGCGGCGCATTGGATTCCATGCTACAATAAATTTACATTTGATATTTTGGGTTTTTATACCCTTCAGGCGGCAAACGAAGCCAAATAGCGCTGTATTTGTTCGCCCGGGGCAAAAGAGAAAGGAGGCTTTTCCATGAGTTGTCTTGGCGTTTTGTTCGCGCTGGATCGCTGGCAGGCGGACGCGCTGCGTGCCGTTCCCCGGCAGGAGGTGGCGGACTACATCTCCGAGGAGTTAGAGGAGGACTTTTTCGACCGCCGCCGGGAAGACCTGGCGGAACTGGATAAATCTTGGGACGCCATGCACCGCGCCCTCACCGGCGGGCATCTGCGCTACGGCGGGACCCGCCCCCTCTGCGGCGTGATCCTCGGGGGCGAAGTCCTCTACGGCAGCCTGATGGGCGAGGAGGATTACATCGCCGTTTTGAAGCGCCCCGACAAGGTCAAAAAAACGCTGGCAGCAATGGAGGCCATGACGGAGGACGCCTTTCGCAAGCGTTACTTCTCCATCAAGGAAGACGAATATGGCTTTCCTCTGAGTGAAGAAGACTTTCAATATACCTGGGCCTATTTTCGCGCCGTCCTCCCCTTCTGGCAGCGCGCCGCAGCGGCGGGAAAATATGTGCTGTTCACCGCAGACCAGTAACGCAACGTTACCCGGTAAAAGGAGTACGCAATGAAAAAGGATATGCAGCCGGAATTGTATTCCGCAGAAGAAATCGAGACTCTTGAGGCTTATATCGAAGCCGCCTACGGCCATTTCGAGACCGTTTGCCACGAGATCGGCTCGCCGGATATCCATGTGGACATCTATGTTGTCGAGCCGTCGCCGGAGCGGAATTACTACACCCTGGTGACGTTGGGCATGGGCGCCCACCGGATGAAGGTGCCCGAGGCCCTGGAGGACGCCAAGGTGGACCGGGCGGAGCTGTCCATCTCCCTGCCGGCGGACTGGAACATCCACTCCCCCGACGAGCGGTGGTACTGGCCCTTGCGGTGGCTGAAGATCATCGCCCGCCTGCCCGGCGAGGAGGACTCCTGGATCGGCTGGGGCCACACCGTGGGCAACCCGGACCCCGGCCCCATTGCAGGGACGGGCTTCACAGGGTTTATGCTGCTCTCTCCCCTCACCCCCGCGGCGGATAAAAACGGCGACTGTTTCTGTGTCCTGCCCGACGGCAGCGAGGTGAATTTTTACGACATTGTGCCCCTGTACCCGGAAGAGCTGGACTTCAAACTCCGCTGGCGCGATGCCGCCGCTCTGCTTGAACTGATGGACGCGGACCCGGAGCCGGTGCGCCTCCTGCCCGTGGATCTGACGCGCAAAAATGTGTGCACCACAGAAAACCTGAATCGGAACTGGGCCAGAACCTGCATTGCGGCACTGGAAGCAGAGGAGCGGGACAGCGCCGAAACCGTACCGGAGCCGGACGATGGCGGCACGCCTTCTAACGGGATGTTGGACGGCGAGATCATGGACGACGGCGCGTGGCATCTTTCCACGCTGCGAGAAAAGGCGCTGCCGCTGGACGAGCTGAGCGCCTACGCCCATATGGCGCTGTATCTGCGCTGGTGCGCGGAGCACAATCTGATGAACGAAGCCTTTCTTGACCGTCACGGCGCGGCGCTCAACGACGCCCTGCACGGCAATGGAGATCTGCGGGCACTGCTGCGGGACGCCCTGGACGGCGTACTTCTGCCATCCTATTTTACCTCCGAGGGCGCGGCCTTCGCCGCGTATTACTACAGCGCCCACGCTGCGGAAACGGGCTTTTGCTACCCCGCCGACGTAGACGAATGCGCATTGCGCTACTGGGGCGAGGACCGGTACAACAGCCCTGAGTTTCAAGACGAGGCGTACCTGTTCGTTCCTTATGACGAAGGGCAATACGAACGCATCCGCGCCTGTATCGACCGCCGCTGGGCCGCGTTCCAGGAAAAACAGGCCGCGCTGAACGCCCCCCTTCTTGGCGAGGAAGAGCTTGCCGCACTGGAACATCTTTGTGACGGCGTCGACGGATATTTCGGCAAAATGCTCCAATACCTTGAGAATTTCGTATCCCAGGGTGTGGCGTCGGGGCGGTTCACCGAGGCCCAGGCCCACGCCGACCTCGGCATCGCCCTATGGTACGCCTACGCCTGCATCAACTGCGACCAGTATGAAACCTATTATATGGCGTCCCAGTGGATGCCCGCGGCGGAAAAAAACGCCGCCGGCTGCGGCGTGTGGTATTACCGCTACGCTTGCGCGCTGATGTTTTGCAGCAAGCTGGACGACGCGCTCCATTATGCCCGGGAGGGCACGGTCCAGGAACCGGACTATCCGTGGAATTATCTGCTGCTGGGCAAGCTGTACGCTCATTTTGGCGATAAGGCCGCCGCGCTGAACGCCGTGACGACGGGCCTTCGCCTGAAGCCGGAGGACTACGAGTTCACCACGCTGCGCCGGGAGATCGAAATGGGCCGCAACCTGGAGGAGATGAACTACCATGTCATCGACCCCACCGGGGACTGGCAGCTGCAAAACGGACTTCTGCCGGAGCTCCGGGACAAGCAGCTCTCTGTCGCCTGCATTCTCTGTAACGAAAAACGCCTGGCTCAAATCAAGGAATTGTTCGCCGTCTCCGATTGGGACACCAGCGGCCCCTACTGCGCGTTCACCCTTTCCCTGAACGGCCAGAAGCTGGACGGGCTGTTCCGTATGAACGAGGCGGCGCTGTCCAAAATGGACCCGGAGCGGCTGGCGTCCATCCGCGCCCATCTCGCCAAGCACTGCCTGTGCCGCCGCACCGGAGGCTTTACCTTCCAGCTGACCGCCATGGCGGTCAACCGGGACTATGGCGTGGACCTGCAATATCAGGAGACCTCCAGCGGCCACACCATCACCCTGCGTCACCGGGACACGGACGACAGCGCCCGCACCCTGCCCGTTCCCTCGGTCCTGGACGCCACGCTGCTCTCCGCACTGCAAAGCGCCATGGAAGGAGACGGCGATTGATCCCACCCCTACCGTCACCGCAGAAAGGAGCATTTTGACGATGCAAGAAGAAGCAACATGCGCGGGCTTTGACGCCATCTCGGAAAAAGTCCGGGCCCTCTACCCCGGAAAACAGGAGCGCCATTACGGCGTCCTTCTCCCCTACGCCCTGGGCGGCCGGGATCCCCTGGACGGTCTCGACGTCTGGGAAAGCAACCGCGGCATCCCCCACTGGCACTACGTCACTTACGGTTTTACCGAGCTTTACGAGAAGGAAAGCGAAGACCCGGAAGTCAGTGGCTACGGCTTTGAACTGACGTTCCGCCTCAAGCGGGAGGACGGCGAAACGGAACCGCCCGCGTGGCCCATGAACCTGCTGCAAAATCTGGCCCGGTATGTGTTCTCCTCCGGCAACGTTTTCGGCCCCGGCCACCACATGAGCTGCAACGGCCCCATCGCCCTGGAGGCAGACACCCAACTGACGGCCCTGGGCTTCTGCGTCGATCCCGAATTGGGCGAGATGGACACGCCCAACGGCCATATGATGTTTTTGCAGGCCGTCGCCCTCACCGAGGACGAGATGTTCGGTCAGATGTGCTGGGACGGCCAGAAATTCCTCGCACTGCTGATGGAGCACATCCCCCTGGGCGCGGCGGACCTGGCCCGCGGCTCCCTGATGCAGGACGCTTCCTTCCGTGCCGCATGGGAGCACGGTGTGGAAGAGGACGGCTCCTCCACCGGCTTCCTCTATATGGACGAGATCGCCGTATCCATCGAAGACGGCCGGATGCGCCTGCGCCTTGGCGCAGGCCATACGGATATCCTTTCCACCATGCTCTGGGCGCGGCTGTCCAAGGGACGCAAGCTCTACCTCCAGGGCGCGGACTGCGCCGCCGGTCTGGAGCGCGGCGCGGCGTTCCGCTATGGCATGGAGGAGGACAGCTTCGCCGTGATCGTGCTGTCGGAGGAAGGGCTCCGAGAGCTCTGCGCCGTGCTCCGGCCCCATGCGGGCGTCTATCCGCTGCAATCCGCAGCGCTGACGGTGGAGCTGCTCCCGACGGAGATCAAGGATCAAGACGGCAACGTCCTGCGCACCATCGGCTAAAAGCAGGCCTTGCGTTCTGCGTTCCGCAGGCAATCCTGATTTTTTTCCGAAACACTATTTTTTCTGAAAACCGGAGGTCATCCCATGGAAAAGAAACACTCCAAGCTCTTCGGACTCCTGCGCAGAAAAGAGCAAGAGAAAAAGCAGGCAATTCCCGTCTCTACCACCGCGACAGACAACGCGGACCTGGATGCCCGATACCCCGAAGCGGTGCTCCGCACCCCCGAGGGGGCTATGGACTTTATCCTGCACCACGGACTCCACGAGATGCTGGAAACAGAGGACGCGGTGGAAGACGGTCGCCTTTTTCTGCCCGCGTGGCATGCCACGCTGACCCCGGAGATCGCCCAGCTGACCCCCCAGGGCATCGTACTCAACCTCCACCTGTCCGCGCCCCAGTGGGGCACTTCTCTGTTTGAGTGCTCCGTGGGCATGGGGGCGGACAGTATGCGCACCAACATCGGCATGGCCACCGGCTCCTTTCTCTTTTCCTTTATGCAGGGCGTCTCCCGAATGGAACGCCAGGAGGACCCTCTGTCCCTGCGCACTTCCTTTGCCGGGCGGGAGCACCGCTGGAAGGTCTACCGCAGCAACATCGTCGGTATGGGCGCCGTCCCGGAGCTCCGGGACCCAGACGTCTACTGGGACGCTCTGTCCGAAGGAATCGCCAAGCGTCTCGGCAATCAGAAGCTGTGCTATGTGAAGGTCTACGGCGCCAAAATGGGCGATGATATCACCGGGGAATGCCGCGTCAACGATGTCAAGAGCGAGGAACTCAGCGCCATCGTCTCCGGGCTGGTGCGCCGCTGGGACGTCCGGGGCTTTGCGTCTCAAAAGCAGTTTTTCTTCCTCCGTCAGGAACCGGACACCGTGCTCCCCTATCCCTATTTCGGACCGGAGGACGCCGCGCTGCTGCGGGAAAGAATCATCGCCGCAGTGCGCCTGTTCCATGCCTGCAAAACGGAGGCGGACTTCGATACCTTGAAGGAACGGACGGCCCAGGCCACCGGCGACCCGATCCTGGCGGCGGAGTGCCATACCTTCCTGCCGGAGATCTGCACCCAGAACGCGTTCCCGGAGGTAGGCTACCAGGAAACGGTCGATCTGATCTGGCCCGGCGGAGAGAAAACCACCGTGTACAAAAATCAGCTGGCCGATTATTATCCCATGGTGAACGCCCTTTTCAGCGCATTTTCCGAGGGCGTATTCGGCGAGGCGGCCAACGATATCTACCGGAGTTACATTGCCTCCAGCGCTTCCCATGGCGCCATCGCCCAGGCTCAGGAAAAGGGCAGCAACCTTTCCGATCTTCGCATGACAGCTCTGCTGTGCTCCGTGGACGATACCTTTGCCCTGCGCTGACCGGCTACCTCCCGCCGCCGCGCAGCATACAATTTGAAAAAAGAGCGTGCATAAACCGCTTTGTCTAAAGACAAAGCGGTTTATGTGTTCTTCTCCCCTACAGTTCGCCAGCCGGCTGGAACAGCACGTCGACGGCCGTTCCCAGTTCCCGGGCCAAGCGAAAGGCCAGCGCCAGGGTCGGGTCATATTTATCGTTTTCGATCGCATTGACCGTCTGCCTGGATACGCCACACCGCTTCGCCAGCTCCTCTTGGGAAAGGCCCAGCTCCTTTCGCTTTTCTCTGATCCTGTTTTTCATATCAACCGCCGTGCCTCTTTTTATGATAAATGAGCGCAATAAAATAAAGGATGGCGGCGGTCTCCAGGTGGATCAAGGGGTTTGCCGTCATGGGCTGTACTTTCACCAGATTCTCCACCACCGTCAGGGCCTCCAGGCCGGCCATGGAAAACAACGTAAAAGCGCTCGCTTTCCATACAATGACCTGATTGCGTTCATCCCCCGGTCTCAACAAAGACACCATCATAACTCCATCCAACAGAGCAAATACAAGCAGTATGACCCCTAAAAACACAAATGTTCCTCCCATCGCAGCTCCTCCTTTTTTGCTCAGGATGTCAAAAGTATTTGACATCCTGTATTGTAACACAGGCTTCTCGCGATGTCAAGAACTTTTGACATTTTTCTGGATGGCCGCACCCAGCGGCACAGGCCGGCGCTGGGTGAAGGGCTTCTTCCAGGCAGTCCGCATGGCCGGATCATCGGGGCAATTTTCAGGAAAACGAGCGGGTCCAGCGGAGGAAAAACGGGCCGGGGCCCTGCCAAACAAAGGAAGCCCGTTTTTTGTATACGATGCCAAATTCTGCGGATAATAACGACTGCCGGGAAAAAAAATCAGACTTGCAGGAGGAGTTTTGGAATATGAAAGCAACAGGAATCGTGCGCCGCATCGACGATCTGGGGCGTGTCGTCATACCCAAAGAGATCCGCCGCACCATGCGCATCCGCGAGGGCGACCCGCTGGAGATTTACACCAGCAAGGAAGGCGAGGTCATCTTCAAAAAATACTCCCTGATGGGAGATATCGACGATCTGGCCGGACAGTTCTGCGAAGCGTTGAGCAAAAACGTCAACGGCATTGTTGCGGTGACGGACCGGGACACGGTGATCTCTGTCGCCGGCGGCGGAAAGCGGGAGCTGCTGGAAAAGCGCATCAGCGGCGATCTGGAGAAAATTCTGGAGGATCGCCGGATCTATCAGTACAAGGCTGGGGAGCCAGGCGTTGCGGTAAGCGAAGGCAGCGATAAATACTATGTTTTGCTGGCGGCGCCTATTTTATCCCAGGGCGACATGATGGGCGCGGTGCTGTTCATCGGGGATACCCTGGACCGGGAGACCGGCGAAATCGAGTACGCCCTTGGCGAAACAGCGGCGGCTTTTTTGGGCAAGCATATGGAAGCGTGACTTGCGCCGGCAAAGGGCACACAGCACGCAAAAGCGGGAGACAGGCCGTCTCCCGCTTCTTTTTTGCCAATCTTGAACTTTTCATAGGTCCTTGTACGTTATCTGTTTCCGGCATCCAATGCCCGCTCTGCTTTTTCCAAGAAAAAGTCCCCATTTTATAATGACTTCCTCTTCCCGATCCGCTATAATCAAGCCATCTTTACCATACGCCGTGACCGCGGACGTAAAAAATAGAAAGGATCGAGTCATCATGGATAGACTGCAAGGAAAAGTTGCGCTGATCACAGGAGCAACCAAGGGGATTGGTGAAGCCGCGGCGCGGCTGTTTGCCGGGGAAGGCGCACAGGTCGTCCTCTGTGGACGCAGCGTCGCGGACGGCGAGCGGATTGCCGCGGAGCTGAACGCCGGCGGCCCGCAGCGCGCGGCCTTCTTCCGCCTGGATGTCAGCCAGTACGACAACTGGCAGCAGGCTATGGCGTTTACGAAAAAGGCCTTCGGCAAGCTCAACATCCTGGTCAACAACGCGGGGATCAGCTTCCGCGAGACCGTGATGGAGACTACGCCGGAAAGCTGGGCGGCGACCCTGGCCACCAATCAGACCGGCGTGTTCTACGGAATGAAAACCGCCATCGCCCTCATGCAGGAAAACGGCGAAAATTGCGCCATCGTCAGCACCGCCTCCATCGACGGCGTAGTCGGCGACGCCGTGTTTTTCTCCTACTGTGCCACAAAGTCGGCGGTGGAGTCCATGACCCGCTGCGCCGCTCTGTATTGCGGCAACAACCACCTGCCCATTCGCGTCAACGCCGTGGCGCCCGGCTACATCCTCACGCCCATGGCCTACGAGGATGCCCGTCAGAATGGGCAGACCATCGAGGAATACTGCGCCGAATCCGTTGCCCTGCATCCCATCGGCCGTATGGGAACGCCCGAAGAGATCGCCAAGGCGTACCTGTATCTTGCATCGGACGACGCCTCCTTCGTCACCGGCACCACGCTGCTGGTGGACGGCGGGTACACGGCGCAGTAAAGCTATCTTCAAGATGGAAAGACAGCGGGACCTTTTGGCCCCGCTGTCCCTGTTATTTTCGTCTTTTGCGGTTGCCACATAGCCTTTTTTATCCCACCGGGTAGCCGTTGAGCGGCACGGTACTGAGCAGGATGCTTCCCCCGGTCAGCTCCACAATGCCATAGGTGGGATACGACCGGTCGCCGATGCTGCCTGGGTTGAGCATAGCGACGCCGTTGCGCGTCTCGGAAAAAACCTTGTGGGTATGGCCGAACAACAGGATATCCGCCCGGCGTTCCTGGGCCGCGTACATGGCGGTGAGCAGGCTTTCCTTCACATGGAAGGTATGCCCGTGACACAACAGAATGCGCCGGTCCTCCACGCACAGGAGCTTTTCCGCCGGACCGAAGGCGCCCCAATCGCAGTTGCCGGGGACCTGTTCAAAGGGTATGGCGGGGAACCTGTTATGGAGCTTTGCGCCGTCTGGCATCACATCGCCCAAATGGCAGATCATATCCGGGCACGTCCGCTCTACGGCGCGCACCATATTGTCCACATTTCCGTGGGAATCAGAGAGCACGAGCAGTTTCACAGGTCATTTCTCCTTTGTGATCGTTCCAACGGGCACAGCCGTTTCCCATTCCGGCCCGCAGGCACAGGCAGCACTGCCTTAGAGCAACCGCCGCGCATCCGAAACGGACAGCTTGAGTATAACGGATACCATCCGAAAAGTCAAACCGCCTCTTTCACAAGATCAGCAGCAGGCCCAACGCAATCATCAGCTCCTCATCCCTGTTTTCCCCCTCGTGGAACAGCAAAAACAAGATCAACAGCAGCAACAGATCCCCCGTGTCCACATCTCCCATACCGAACCGGCTCAACAGTCGGCGGAGCCAATCGTCTTCCCGGGGCGGCTCCGGCGGACGGGGCGGCGGCAGCGGCGGGGCGCAGGCTGTCTCTTCACCAACCGGTGCAAAGGACCCTTGCTGGTCCTGAAGATAGCGGTTATACATGGCCGTCACCAAAGCCTTTGAAAAACGTTTTACCTACGCGCAGCAGCCTGGCCAAACGCAGCGCGCTGTCCACCTTATTTTGACGCTCCGGCTTCAAAAACGGCTTGAGCGCATAGAGCAGCTGGGCCCGTTCATCATTCTGCGGACGCTTCAGCTCCTGCAGCAGGGGCAGCAGCTGGGAAATCATCCCCGGATCGATCCCGTCAAGAAGCGCGGAAAGCCCCCCCAAGCCGCCCTCCGGCAGCGTTTGGCCCATCCCCTGCTCAGAAGCCGCGGTGGCGCCCACGTCCTGTTCCTGCTCCCGGCCCTGCCCGGACAGCATCTGCGCCAGGGCCGCCACCTGCTGCATACTCTCCGGCGAGGAAAGGATCGCATTCAGTTGTTCTTCAAGCTCCGGCACAGCGGCGCCCCCTCCTCTCCGGCACAGCCCGCAAAGACGCCCCGGCAGGATGCGCCCGCAGGCTCAGGCTGTTTATTTCAGCTGTCCGCCGATGTTCTGTATGAGCTGCGCGCCCTCCTTCGATTCCATAACCCGGGCAAGCATATGTACCATTTCGGCAGTACTCCCCTTTTCTGCGGCAGCGGTGGCGTTTTTCAGCCGGCTCCCGCCATCGGCGGTCAAGAGAGACAGCAGCCGTTGGCCGTCGGCGGAATTCATCAGCTGCTGCACAAGTGCTTTGTTCTGCTGTACCTTTTTCAGCTGTTCCTGAAGTGTCTGGTCCATCATAAAATACCTCCATGCGCCCAAAGGCGCCCCGTTGAGCTCTTGAGATTCCCGTCCCCGCAGCGGGCAAACGAAGGGCATCGCCCCTCCCCCTTTTGCGCACCCCATACAGAGGACGTCTATTGCAGTATATGAGGAAAATGATAAAAATGTACCGTCAAATCCAAAGAAAGGGCGCAGGTTTCCTCTTCAGACTCCCCGTGCCCTGTGACGGCCCCGGCCACGTCCACGGCCTGTGCTGCCGTCCCATACTCCACCGGTTCCTCTATAAACGCCCAACGCCGCATTTCAAAAAGAAAAGGCGGCCGAAGCCGCCCCTACCCCGCTTATCTTACAGCTTTAACGCCTTTTTCGGACAACTGCGGACGCACGCGCCGCAGCCCATGCAGGACGCACCGTCGATCACCGCCAGCTTTCCCTCCATGCGCACAGCATGCACCGGACACGTTTTCGTGCAAAGGCGGCAGCCTACGCACAGCTCCGCCACCACTTTGACCGCCCCCGTCGAAGCGGCAGCAGCTGTCTTTTTCACATCCAGGCTCTCCAACACACACACACTGTGTTCGTCACAACGGGCAAAGTATCCCTGTCCCAAGGGCGTCTTGACCCGGAGCAGGATCTTATGCCGCAGCAATTTCTTTGTCAGCTCATCCATGCGCGGACGCAGCTCCGGGCGCAGCTGTTCTGTCAGCTCCTGATGGGATATGGGTCTTTTCGATGGTGCAAAAACAGGACACGCCAGCCACAGCTCTGCCTCTTCCGTCGTAAAATGCTTCCGCAGTACCGCCAAAAGCCGGTCCTCCTCAAGCTCCCTCCGCCCGCTGCACAAACGCTCCAGCATCTCCTCGTGCCGCGTCAGGCTCCGCGCCGCCGTTTTGGATACCGCTGCGGACGCAGCGTAATAAGCATCCATTTCCCGCAGCATTTCTTCATAGGTCATATCCATACCGTCCGCTCTCCCTTCGCAATGAGCCCATTTTTTCTAAATACCTGTTTTTATTTGCCAATTTCTATTAAAATTTCTTCTTAACCCAAAGAAAAACCTATCGATACAAAATATATTTCTTATCTTTGTTAAAATTATAACATAGTGCTGTTTTTTTGTAAATTCGCATTGATGACAAAAAAAGCGGTGGTCTTTATACACTTTGTACAAAGACCACCATTTTCTTTTGTTATATAATAACAAACTATTATGATTTTTTATCAATCATTTCATGTTTTCCCGAGAAACGCGAAATGATTCACAGAAGAACTACCGAAAAATCCGATCTCCGGCCCCTGTCCTTTCGCGCTATTTCCGCCCGAATCACCGGAGCAGGCGTTTTCACCTCGAAACATAGCCGACGCACGGCGATCGCTGCCGTGTTTTTACGTCTGGCGTCCTTTTTTCTCTGCCACAGCGCTGCGCAGCCAGTCAAACCACGGGTCCAATCCCTCGCCTTTTGCCGCAGACAAGGAAAATACGGGCGCAGATGCGTTCAAACCCCGGAGGTCCGCCAGGGCGCTGTCCATATCAAAATTCGTGTACGGCTGCAAGTCGCACTTGTTCAGCACCACCACACCGGCCTCCCGGAACAGCAGGGGATATTTCGCCGGTTTGTCGTCCCCTTCCACGATGCTCAGTACCGCCGCCTTGCAGTCCTCGCCCAGATCGAACTCCGCCGGACAGACCAGGTTGCCCACGTTTTCGATGAACAGGAGGTCCAACGCCCCAAGGTTCAGATTCGATGCCGCCTTTGCGGTGATCTCCGCGCTGAGATGGCAGCCTCCGGCGGTGTTCACCTGCACCACGCTCACGCCGCAGGCCTCAATGCGCCGGGCATCCTTCGTGGTGTAGATATCCCCTTCGATCACAGCCATGCGGAACTCCTCCTTCAAGGCCGTCAGGGTCTTTTCCAGCAGCGTCGTCTTGCCACAGCCAGGGGAGCCGATCAGGTTCACCACAAAAACGCCGCCGAACCGGGCGCGGTTCTCCTCTGCCTGGTGTTCGTTCTCCTGCAAGATCTCCTGCTCCAGATATACCTTCATCGCCGTTTATTCTCCTTCAAAAGATTCAATATATAACTCGTTGCCCTGCACCAGCGTGTACACCCTGCTGCCGCAGTCCGGGCAGGCCACACCGTGGAATTCCCGCACGCCGTAGCGCCTGCCGCAGTCAGCACATTGGGCCTCCACAGATCGCAGCTCCATGTGCAGCACCGCACCGAAAAACAGCGGGCGGGACCGGCTCAGGACACGAAAGCCGTACTCCATCAGCTCAGGAAGCGCCCCGCGCATCTCGCCGATCACCAAATAAACGCCGCGCACATGGCGGATGCCCATCCCCATCGCCCGCTGCTCCACCGCGTCCATGGCGTACTGCACCAGCGACATCTCGTGCATACCGCGCCCCCTCACAGATAGACGCGCTGCAGCTCCATCTGAGCGATGCGGTCAATGGCGCCGGGGCGCTTGGCCATCTTCAGCACCGCCTTGGGGCAGCGGCTGACGCACAGTCCGCAGCCAATGCACTTCTGGCTGGCGACCTGCACCTTTCCGTTCACGACGGCGACTGCGTCCATCGGGCACACCTTCCCGCAGGCTCCACAGCCGACGCACTTTTCCCGGGCCGCAGCGTCCGCCACATAGCGGGACACCTCGCCAAACGTATCCTCAAACCGTTCCATAGACCGCAGGCACGCACAGCAGCATTTACAGCAGTTGCAGACGCACAACGGATGCTCCGCGTTGCTGATGATCTGCACCATGCCCAGATCCCAGCAGCGACGGATGATATCCAGCGCCTCCTGTTTCGTGATCTCCCGCGCCGCACCTCCGGCGAGTTCGGATTCCGCCGCGGCGTCAAACTCCAGGCAGACCCCTTCCACAGGAAAATCACATTCCCGGCTGTGGGCGTTGTCCTTGGCGCGGCGGCACAAGCAATCCACCACGGCAAACCGATAGCACTTATTCAGGATCTCCTCCATCCGGTCGATATCCGGGATCACCTCCCGCACATCGGGAATCTGAAGGTCCATGGGGATGCGGCCATGCCGTGCATCTCCCGTGATCGTCCCCTCGTGGGGCATGACGCGGTACTCCGGGTACGGCTCGCGCAGCTTCGCGCTGTCGCCGTTGTCTACGATGTCGGTCCACCAATGGAAACAGGCACCGGACAGGACCGTGCCGTCAGGCTGGCTGATGTAGGGTACCGCAAGGCCGAACAGATAATTGCGCACATAGCCTCTGCCGCCGGCGGGCGCGGCATCCTCCAGCAAAAATCCTTTGTCCGCCAGGGAGCGCGTCAGCGCCGTCAACCAGGCCTGCAACTCCGGGCGCACGTCTTTGCAGGCCTCCTCCGGCGTGCGGTACACCGCATTCAGCGTGTAATCCGGGTAAGCGCGCCAGACCTCCGCCTCCTCTGGGGAAAGCAGCTCTTTCAGCCCCCGCAGAAACTCGTCGTAATTGCGCAGGGCGTTATAGGGCGCCTGGAGCATGTCCAGCATCGCCACATACGGGTCTTCCATGCTCTGACGGCGCCGTTCGTTACGCCGGCGCTCATAGCGCCGCACATAATCGTCCAGCTGCTGATACATACCATAATAATTTGCTCCCATATCCCCACGTCCTTTTTTCTCTGATCATATTTTACTATACCATAGCTCCCCGGTAAAAAACCGATTTATATGGACTGCTTTTCTTGCATTTTTAGCACTTGCCACGGTGGCAGGCGTTCCGAATGGCTTCCTCCCGGCACGCTGAAAACAGCGCGCTTTCTTTTGTCTTCCCCAGATTGGACGAAACAGCCCTGCGCCCGGCTTGCACCATTTTCTGAAATGCCATCTTTTTTCCCCGCCGCTGTTATTTTTCAAAAAACTGTTCATACTAAGACCATCGTGCCGGAGTAAAGCCATCTTTCCAGACGCTTTGCCCCGCCGCACGTTGGGAGCCGGGCCGCTCTGCGGCCCGGCTCTTTGCAAAGCCGGAACCATCCAAAATCTACCGCTACATGAGGAGAACCGTCTATGAATCACCAGACTACAATCCAAAGCGTCCTGGGACGCGAAATTCTTGACTCCCGCGGCAATCCCACCGTCGAGGTGGAGGTTCGCCTTTCCGGGGGCGCCCTCGGCCGGGCCGCCGTCCCCTCCGGCGCGTCTACGGGGCAGTTTGAGGCCTGCGAGCTGCGTGACGGCGACAAAGCGCGCTACCGCGGCAAGGGCGTCCTCAAGGCTGTCAGCGCCGTCAACGGCGAGCTGGCCCAGCGCGTCTACGGTATGGACGCCTGCGATCAGTCCGCCCTGGACCATATCATGACCGCTCTGGACGGCACGGAAAACAAGACCCGTCTCGGCGCAAACGCCATTCTCGGCGTCTCCCTGGCCGCGGCCAAGGCGGCATCCAACGCCTTGGGGCTGCCGCTGTACCGCTACATCGGCGGCGTCAACGCGAAAACGCTGCCCGTGCCCATGATGAACGTGCTCAACGGCGGCGCTCATGCCAGGAACAATGTGGACATCCAGGAATTCATGATCCTGCCCGTGGGCGCCGCGTCCTTCCGGGAAGGCCTGCGGATGTGCGCCGAGGTGTTCCACGCTCTGGGCCAGATCGTCCCCGCCGCCGGCGTGGGCGACGAGGGCGGCTACGCCCCGGACCTGCCGGGGGACGAGGCGGCTTTGTCCGCCCTGATCCAGGCCATCGACGCCGCAGGCTACCGTCCCGGCGCAGATTTCATGCTGGCCATCGACGCCGCCGTCTCCGACTGGTACGACAGCGACAGCGGCCTGTACCGTCTGCCCAAGTCCGGCGCAATTCTGGATCGGGAGGCGCTGGTCGACCTTTGGACGCGTTATGCGGAAACATACCCCATCCTCTCCATGGAGGACTGCATGGGAGAAGAGGACTGGACCGGCTGGGAAGCCCTGACCCGTGCTTTGGGCAAGCGCGTCCAGCTGGTGGGCGACGACCTGTTTGTCACCAACACAGCCCGCATCGAACGGGGCATCTGCTGCGGCGCAGCCAACAGCGTGCTGATCAAGCTCAATCAAATCGGCACCCTGACCGAAACCATGGACGCCGTGGCGCGCGCCCAACGGGCAGGGTACGCTGCCGTAATCTCCCACCGCAGCGGCGAAACGGAGGACACGGTCATCGCCGACCTCAGCGTGGCGCTGAACGCCGGACAGATCAAAACCGGCGCGCCCAGCCGCACCGACCGGGTGTGTAAATACAACCAGCTGCTGCGCATTGAGCAAGCCCTTGGCAGCAGCGCCCGTTATCCGGGCCGCAAGGCCTTTGGGCATCTGAGCAGAGAAGGATAAGCAGCAAAAGTACCGCGGGCAGCAAAAGCAGCACAAAAGGTATCCTGATCGCAGATACCCTCCATCATGCGGTTGTTTTTCGTTTCTCTGATTAAGTTTCCCGCAAAAACGCAATATTTTCCAAAAAATTTTTCCTCTTTTGTATAAAAGGGCCGCTACCCGGTAAGGATACGGGTAGAGGCCCTTCTTCCTGCCTCCCCCCGGAAGAGCGGCCATCGTCGGCGCGCCGCCGCCGGAAGAGCGGCCGCCGCGCCCTCTTTTTCCGGGTGTGGCAGCAGGAGGTATTTTATGAGATCCGAAAACCGCATGGCTTCTTTTCTGAACGGAGCAGGCTTCTACATAGTCCTGTTCCTGGCGATCGCCGTGATCGTCATATCGGGCTATTTCATCTACCGCACCCTTTTTGGCGGCGCTGCGCCGGAAAACCAGCTCCCCTCCGAGGGACAGCTGTCCCAACAGCAGCAGCAGCAGCCGGAGCACATGGTGCCGGACGTGGAGCTGCACGAGGACATTCCCTCTCCCCGGGATGACAGCGTCACGGCCACCGTCCCCGTCTCCGGTACAGCCCAGGTCCCGGCGGACAAGCAACCGTCTGCCCCCGCAGACGCAGCAAGAAGCGCCGGCGCCCAGGAGGAAGACACCCGTATCGTCCTTCCCTTGACCGGTGAGACCGTAACGCCCTACAGCATGAAGGAATTGCTTTACAACGCTACCATGGACGACTGGCGCACCCACGACGGCATCGACATCGCCGCCGAAGAAGGCAGCAGCGTCGCGGCGGCCGCCGCCGGTAAAGTGACGGCCGTAACCGACGACTACTGGATGGGCACCACTGTCACAATCCAATGCGCCGGCGGCTACGAGCTGACCTACGCATCCCTGCAAAGCGGCCCCCGCGTCTCCGTGGGCGATACGGTACGTCCCGGCGACATCATCGGCGCAGTGGGCAGCACATCCCTGCTGGAGGGCAGTGAGGCGCACCTCCATTTCTCCGTCGCCCAGGGCGGCGTCAGCACTGACCCGGAGGTCTACCTTTCCAAAGCCGGTTGACCGGTATGCCGGCGTTGCTTATGCGATCCAAAGCAAATGCTTTCATTTTCCCTCTCTCTTGATCCCATTGCATGGAAAGCGCCCTGTAAGCGAAAGTTCGCTTACAGGGCACTTTCCTGCGTTTCAACAAAGTGGCAAAGCCACTTTGTTGAGAGGGCTCTCGCTCCGCTCTGCGCCTCACCTCCCGCCGTTGGCGGGAGGTTCGATGCTCGCTTCGCGCATCGTGTTTTTTCCCCGTACATGCCGGGGAAAAAACGATTGAACTACTTTGCCGCCGGCGGCGGCAAACTCCTGCGGAGGGCTTTTTCCGCAGCTTAAAAGGGTCCTGTATGCGGACTTCCCACATACAGGACCCTTTCCTTTTTTACTTCTTCAGCGTGCCGTTGGCGGCGGCGGTGAGATAGGCGTTGATAAAGCCGTCCAGATCGCCGTCCATGACGT
>CANSLL010000015.1 GCA_947647695.1 uncultured Clostridia bacterium
GAGCAAAGCTCCGGCGCAGCACTGCGTCTGAGCCGTCCCTTAAGCGGCTCTTTGGGTACTTTCTGTCCGCACAGAAAGTACCCGGGGGTCCGGGGGCGAGAAGCCCCCGGAGGTGACAGGTCATTGCGCCGCCGCAACACGGGCGAAGCAAAAGCAAAGGATTGCATCCCTTGGAGCAGAACTACAGACATTATAATAACCCTCCCCGCCCTGCGGGCCGGTAGTTCAACGCGTTTCAGGATGTGTGAGACGGGCACACCGTCCCGCTGGGGGGAATCTTGACAAGTATGGGACGCTATACTATAATCTGTAATGAAAAAATATCCCGGCAAACGGGTTTTGCAATATGAAAAGGAGTTCGTATGTGATGAAGCTCAAAAAAGTTTTTCCGGCGGCCGTACTCTGTTTGCTCCTGGCCGCGTCCCTGACCCTCCCCGCCTACGCCCACGGCCACGGCGGACACCACGGCGGCGGACATCACGGGACATACTCCGGCAGTGTCCAGACGCCCTCCGGCGGCGCCGCCCAGGCTGTGCCCGGCAGCGTCCAGACCGGCTCTGTATCCCTCTGCCCGGTGGAAAACTGTACCCTGGCGGGCCGCCATACCCACGGCGGCGTGACCTACTGCGGCTATGACCACCCCTCCGGCGCCTGCGACGGGACCTGCGCCCCGTTGTGCACGGTCAAGGGCTGCACCGCCCAGGGCCGCCACATGCACAACGGCGGAACGTACTGCGGCTACGGCCATGAAAACGGCTTTTGCGACGGGGCCTGCCGTCCCCTGTGCGCCGTGGAGGGCTGCGCCGCTTTGGGCCGTCATATCCACAACGGCACGGCTTGCTGCGGCTACGATCACGAAAGCGGCTTTTGCGACGGCGCCTGCGCCGCCCTGTGTCCCTTCAAAAACTGCGCCGCCGCGGGCCGCCACAGCCACTACGGCGTGACGTGCTGCGGCTACGGCCATGAAAGCGGCTATTGTGACGGGGCCTGCCGCCCCTTGTGCGTGGTCGAGGGCTGCACCGCCGCGGGACAGCACGTCCACAACGGCACAGCGTACTGCGGCGCCGGCCACAGCCACGGCTTTTGCGACGGGAGCTGCCGGACGGCGTAATATGGATATTTTCCTGTTATGGCATACCCATGACTTGACGGACGGTTTCGGGACCCACGAAGAAGAAAAGCTCATCGGCGTCTTTTCCTCCGAGGAAAAAGCCCGTGAAGCGATCGAGCAGTTGAAAACGAAGGAAGGGTTTCGGGATTTTCCGCTGAGCTGCTTTGAGATCGACCGGTCGAAACTGGACCGGGTCAGCTGGAGCGGCGGTTTTTCCACCGTTCGCTGGACCGAGTGACGGGGCTATAACAAGATCCGCCGCATCGCCGGATACGGGAGTATTTCAAAAAGGGCCGTCCTGAACGGGACGGCCCTTTGCAGCAGTTTTGACACGTCCGGCGCGCCGCGCCGGCAGTAAATCAGGAAAAGGAAGGACCGACCATGCAGGAAGAACTGATCCTCTTAAAACTGGGCGAGCTGGTGCTCAAGGGTTTGAACCGCCACACCTTTGAAGAGCGGCTGCAAAACAACATCCGCCGCCGCCTCCGCCCCTTCGGGAAATTTGACGTCACGTCCAAGCAGAGCACCGTCTATATCGCGCCCCTCACGCCCGAGAGCGACCTGGACGCGGCCTTTGAGGCATGCAAGCGCATTTTCGGCATCGTGGCCCTGTCCAAGGCCCACCCATGCGCCAAGGACAAGGACGCCATCACCGAGGCGGCGAAAACCTATCTCCATGACCAGCTGTCCGCGGCGCATACCTTCAAGGTGGAGTCCAAGCGGGCGGACAAGCGCTTTCCCATGACCTCCATCCAGCTTTCCCAATGGGTTGGCGGTGAGCTGGACGACACCTTCCCCAACCTGACCCCCGACGTCCACACGCCGGAGCTGACAGTCCATGTGGAGGTGCGGGAAAAGGCGGCCTACGTCCACGGAAACCCCGAGCCGGGGGCCGGCGGACTGCCCGTGGGCGTCAACGGCGTGGGCGTGTCGCTGCTGTCGGGGGGCATCGACTCCCCGGTGTCGTCGTATATGATGGCCAAGCGGGGCCTGGCACTGGACCTGGTCCACTTTTTCTCCCCGCCCTACACCTCCGACCAGGCGAAGGAAAAGGTGATCGAGCTGGCCCGCCTGCTCACGCCCTACACGGGACGCGTGATCCTGCATATCGTCCCCTTTACGGAGATCCAGGAGGAGATCCGCAAAAACTGCCCGGAGGACTACTTCACTCTCATCATGCGCCGCTTTATGATGCGCATTGCCGGACGGGTGGGCGAGCGCATCGGCGCGGGCTGCCTTGTCACCGGGGAGTGCCTCGGCCAGGTGGCCAGCCAGACCATGGAGGCCCTGGGCTCCACCGAGGACGTGTGCGATCTGCCCGTGTTCCGGCCCCTGATCGGCATGGACAAGGAGGAGATCGTGGCAGTGTCCCGGCGCATCGGCGCCTTTGAGACGTCGATCCTGCCCTACGAGGACTGCTGCACCGTCTTTACCCCCCGCCATCCCAAGACCCACCCCAAGGTGGAGGAGGTGCGCGCGGCGGAAAGCGCCCTGGCGGTGACGGAGCTTGTGGAACGCGCCCTGGCGGGCGAGGAAAAACTCAAACTGAGCTGGTAAGGAGGACGCGATGGCAAACAAAAAGCAGACAACGGCGGAGCGGACCGTCGCCGCATTGCGGGCGGCGGGCCTGACCCTCTCCTGCGCCGAGTCCTGCACCGGCGGCCTGATCGCCCAGGAGATCACCGATGTGCCCGGCGCGTCGGCGGTGTTCCATGGGGGCGTGGTATCCTATGTCAACGCGGTCAAACGGGACGTGCTGGGCGTCCGCGCGGAGACGTTGGCGGAGCACGGCGCGGTGTCGCCTCAAACGGCCCGGGAGATGGCCGAAGGCGCGCGCCGGGTCCTGGATACGGACCTGGCGGTATCCGTCACGGGCGTGGCCGGACCGGATCGGGACGACCGGGACAACGAGGTGGGCACAGTCTACATCGCCCTGGCCGCGCCGGAGGGGACGGAATGCGTCCTCCACCGCTTTTTCGGCGGCAGCCGGGACCAGATCCGCCATGCCGCGGCGGAGGAAGCCCTGACCATGGTGCTGGCCCATTTGCAGCAGGCGCCGCCAGAAGGGGACGCGCCATGACGGATTATACCACGGCGGATTACGAGATGCTGCTCCGGCGTCTCGAGGAAAACCGGGACGAGAAATACCGGGTGTTCAACGAAAGTCTGATCCCCGGCACGGAGGGTACCTACGGCGTCCGTGCTCCCGTGCTCCGCGCCCTGTCAAAGGAGCTGCTCCGAGGCGACTGGCGGGGCTATCTGGCCCTGGCGCAGGACACGAGCCACGAGGAGCGGCTGCTCCAGGGCCTGGTGATTGCCGCGGCCCGGTGTGAACTGCCGGAAAAGCTGGCGTATCTCCGGGCGTTTCTTCCGAAGATCAACAATTGGGCAGTGTGCGACATGGTCAGCAGCACGTTTCACTGGAAAGAGGATCAGCTTCCGGCGGTGTGGGACTTCCTGACGCCCTATTTGTCTTCTCCTGCGCCCTACGAGGTGCGCTTTGCGGTGGTGCAGCTGATGGAGTATTTCCATGGCGGTCCCTGGATCGACCGCACTCTGGCGGCCTACCGGTCGGTAAAGCACGAAGACTACTATGTCTCCATGGCGCTGGCCTGGGGACTGAGCGTCTGCTTTGTCTACCAGCGGGAAAAGACTTTGGCGCTGCTGGAAGCGCAGGCGTTTGCCCCGGAGGTACACAACAAGGCCATTCAGAAGTGCCGGGAAAGTCGCCGCGTCAGCGCGGAAGACAAGGTGTATCTTGGCCGGCTGCGGGTTTGAATCAAAAAAGTGGCTTCGCCACTTTTTTGAGGGGGATTTCGCTCCGCTCTGCGCCTCACCTCCCGCCGTTGGCGGGAGATTCGACGCTCGCTTCGCGCGGGGAACCCCTTTTTTCTCCGATGCGCATGTCGCCGGAGAAAACGATTCAACTACTTTGCCGCCTTGCGGGCGGCAAACTCCTGCGGAGCGCTTTTTTGATAAACTGAGAGGTAGGGAGCATTTGCTCCCTACCTCTCTTCATCGTGTCAAAAAGTGGCAAAGCCACTTTTTTGAATCACAGTTCATTGACGATGGGCAGGACCATCGGATTCCGGCGGGTGGTCTTATACAGATACGAGCTCACCGCCGACTTGACCGCGCTGCGCAGGTCGTTCCCCTCCCCGCTGCGGCGGCCGCGGCCGCGGCGGTTCTTTGCCACGGCGTCCGCCGCCACGTCCTGCAATTCCTGGATCAGGTCCTCGGATTCCTTGACGTAAATGAATCCGCGGGTGATGATGTCCGGGGGCGACAGCAGCGCGCCGTCGTGGGCGGACAGGTTGATGTTCACCACCACCATGCCGTCCTCAGCCAGATGCTTGCGGTCGCGCAGCACCACGGCGCCCACGTCGCCCACGCCGTAGCCGTCCACCAGCACCTGCCCGGCAGGCACGCTGCCGCCCAGCTTGATGGACTTGCCTGTCACCTCAATGACGCTGCCGTTTTCAGCGATGACCACGTTGCGGGCGTCCAGGCCCAGGCTCTGGGCCAGCTCGCTGTGGATCTGGAGCATCCGCTGCTCGCCGTGGAGGGGGATAAAGAACTTCGGCCGGGTCAGGGCGTGGATGATCTTCAGCTCCTCCTGGCAGGCGTGGCCGGAGACGTGGAGGTGCCAGGCATTGCCGTAGACCACGTCGCAGCCCTTGCGGAACAGCTCGTTGACCACGGCGCTGACGCTGTTCTCATTGCCGGGGATGGCCGAGGCGGAGATGATGATGCGGTCACCATAGCCCACCTCCACCTGCTTGTGGGTGGAATACGCCATGCGGTACAGGGCGGACATCTCCTCGCCCTGGCTGCCGGTGGTGATAATGACCACCTTTTCCTTGGGCAGGCCCTTGGCCTTGGCCACGTCGATCAGGGTATTTTTCGGCACGTTCATATAGCCAAGCTCCATACAGACCTTGACGATATTCTCCATACTACGCCCGGTGACGGCCACCTTGCGGCCGTACTTGACCGCCATGTCGATGGCCTGCTGGACGCGGTGGATGTTGGATGCGAAGGTGGTGACGATGATGCGCTTGTCGCATCCGGCAAAGAGCTGGTCAAAGGTCCGGCCCACGGAGCGCTCGGACTGGGTGTAGCCCGTGCGCTCGACGTTGGTGGAATCGCACAGCAGGGCCAGGACGCCCTGTTTGCCCAGCTCGCCGAAGCGGCCCAGGTCGATGATCTTGCCGTCGATGGGGGTGGAGTCGATCTTAAAGTCGCCGGTGTGGATGACCGTGCCCATTTTCGTGCGGATGGCAAATGCGGCGGAGTCGGCGATGGAGTGGTTGACGTGGATGAACTCCACCTCGAATTTTCCGGCCTTCGCCGTCTGCCCGGCCTCCATGGTGGTGATCTTCGTCTGGCGCACCAGGCCGTGCTCTTCCAACTTCAGCTTGATCAGGCCCGCGGTCAGGCGGGTGCAGAAGATGGGCATGTTGACCTGACGCAACACATAGGGGATGGCGCCGATGTGGTCCTCATGACCGTGGGTGATGAACAGCCCGCGGATGCGCTGGGCGTTCTTGACAAGATAGGTGACGTCCGGGATGACCATGTCGATGCCGTACATGTCGTCGCCGGGAAAGGCCATGCCGCAGTCCACGACGATGATATCGCCGCCGTACTCGTACACGGTCAGGTTCTTGCCGATCTCATTGAGACCGCCAAGGGGAATGATCTTCAGTTTTTCTGCCATAGGGCAAACTGCCTCCTTCAAATTTAAGATATGTACGTTCGCTCCATGGCAAAGGGCTCCTTTTCCGGCCCAAAAGGGCGCAAAGGGACGCGGGGCGCACAACGCCGCCAAAGCCGCCCCTCCCCTCCCTCCGGGAGGACAGGGCGCGCAGGGTCGAAAAAAGAAGGAGTGGGCGCCGGCCGGAACGGCCCTGATCCGCCGTCAGGCACCGGCGCGTGTACTTTTTTCACCAGGATGAACTTGTTTATTTCACAGCGGCGCAGAACGTCCGCCAAAAAATACGAAAAAAACAGGCAAAGGGACGCCCTTCGTCCCTCTGCGGCCCCGGACACTGCGTCCGCGAGGCGCTTATCTGTGACAGTATACCACGCAAAGGGGAAAAAGTACAGCCATTTCTTTCTTTTTTTCAAAAAAATTGTACATTTTCCAGCCGGAGCTTAGAATGCGTCCGTCTCATTTGGGGGATTTGGACAAAAGATTTCCGGGAAATGGTTGTTGCGGAGAAAAAGCTGTGGTATAATCATACAATATCTCAGTCGTTCTTTTCGCCCCCGGCAGGACACGGGACCCGGGCAGGGCATACCGGGAAATCAGGGGGCGTTCCGGGACGCGCGGGCGCGCCGCAGCAGGCGCGTCCGGGAAAGGGAACGCGCATATGCGCCTTTTTCGGAAAGGGACAACGGAGGGGATCATCTGTGAATAAAAAAATATCCCGGCTGCTGGCCCCAGGGCTGCAGTTTTACTTTTTTGTGCTGGTCTGCTTTGCGGTGGTCTCGGCCTCCTTTGATCTGGTCATCGGCATCATCGAGGGCGTGATCATCGTCATTCTGGCCCTGTACACCCGCAGCCGCAGCCGCAGCCGCAAGGACAACGTGCTGAAATACATTGAAAGCGTCACATCCAACGTGGACTCCGCCACCAAGGACACAGTGCTCAACGCGCCGCTTCCCATGGTCATCTTCCAGGCGGAGACGGGGCTGATCGTCTGGTGCAACGAAGGCTTCCAGGCACTGTGCGGCCAGACCGAGCAGCTGTTCGACAGCCGCATCGGCGACGTCGTGCCCCAATTCCCCACCCGCTGGCTGCTGGAGGGACAGACGGAAGCGCCGGAGCACGTCCTGCTAAGGGACCGCCGTTATCACGTCTACGGCACCCTGGCCCACGCCGAGGGCGAGGGCAGCGGCGAACGCCTTTTGGCGACGCTGTACTGGATCGACACCACCGAGGGCGACAACGCCCTGGCCCGGCTAAGGGATTCCCGTCCGGCAGTGGCCATCCTTATGCTGGACAACTATGAGGAAGTGACCAAGGGCCTGACGGACGTGGCCCGCAGCGCCATGCGCGCCCAGCTGGACCGGAAGATCAACAACTGGGCCGAGCCGTGCCACGGCCTGCTGCGCCGGTATGAACGGGACCGGTATCTGTTTGTTTTTGAGGAAAAATATTACGGCGCCTTGGCGGGGGGGAAGTTCTCCCTGCTGGATTCCGTCCATGAGGTGATCAGCAACGAGGGCGTGCCGGCCACCCTGTCCATCGGCGTCGGACGGGGGGCGGATACCTTCGAGGAGCTGTTCCACAACGCGTCGCTGTCCATCGACATGGCCCTCTCCCGGGGCGGCGACCAAGCCGTGGTGCGCACGGATATGAACTTTGAGTTCTTCGGCGGCCGGGCCAAGGAGACAGAAAAACGCACGAAGGTCAAGTCCCGGGTGATGGCCACGGCCCTGAGCGAGCTGCTGTCGGACGCCGGACAGGTCTACGTCATGGGCCACAAGTTCGCGGACCTGGACGCCCTGGGCGCGGCGGTGGGCATCTGCTGCATCGCCCGGAAAAAGGGCAAGCGGGCTCATATCGTCATGGACCT
Organism: uncultured Clostridia bacterium; assembly: GCA_947647695.1. Classification (GTDB taxonomy): domain Bacteria; phylum Bacillota; class Clostridia; order Oscillospirales; family Oscillospiraceae; genus Pseudoscillospira. Next base: position 7,696 of record CANSLL010000015.1, read on the forward strand.
GGAAAACAACGCGGCGGTGCAGATGATCTCCCGGCTGCTGGACGCGCCGGAGTATCAGGAGGCGTTCCTGGACCCGGCGGACGCCCTGACCCAGGTGCGCGCCGGGGCCCTGGTCGTGGTGGTGGACACCAACCGGCCGGATATGGTGGAGGTGCCCGCTCTGCTGGAGCGGGCCGGACGGGTGGCCGTCATCGACCATCACCGCCGGGCGGCGTCGTATATCGAAAACGCCGCGCTGAACTTCCACGAGCCCTACGCCTCCTCCGCCAGCGAGCTGACCAGCGAGCTGTTGCAATACCTCACCGAGCCCAGCGACGTGCTGGAGCTGGAGGCCGAGGCGCTGCTGGCGGGCATCGTGCTGGATACGAAAAACTTCACCGTCCGCACCGGCGGCCGTACCTTTGACGCGGCGGCGTATCTCCGCCGGGCGGGCGCGGACACCGGCGAGGTGCGCCGCCTGTTCCAGAACGATCTCGATTCCACGATCAACCGCTATGACGTGATCCGCCGGGCGGAAAAGATCCGGGGCGATATCGCCCTGGCGGCGGTGGACATCCCCGTGGGACGGGTGGTGGCAGCCCAGGCGGCGGACGAGCTGCTCCAGATCGCGGGCATCGGCGCGTCCTTCGTGGTCACGCCCAGCGGTTCGGACGTGAATCTCTCGGCCCGGTCCATGGGCGAGATCAACGTGCAGGTGATTTTGGAGAAATTGGGCGGCGGCGGCAACGCCACCGCCGCGGGCGGCGTCGTGCGGGACGCCAAGGTCGCCGAAGTGCGCGAGGCGCTGCTGAAAGCCATCGACGAATATTTCGAGAAATAAGCGGCGCGTCAGCAGAGCACTTTTTGAAAAAAACGGTACGGAAAACAGTTGAAAATTTGAAGAAATGAGGATAAAGCCATGAAAGTGATTTTACAGCAGGACGTGAAGGGCCAGGGCAAGAAGGGCCAGATGGTGGAGGTGTCCGACGGATATGGGCGCAACTTCCTCCTGCCCCGCAAGTTGGCCGTGGAGGCTACTGCGGACAATATGAACACCATGAAGATGCAGGAGAAGGCGAAAAAGGCGGAGGAAGCGCGTCAGAAGGCGCTGGCCGAAGAGACGGCGGAGCGGCTCAAAGGCCTGACGGTGAAGATTTACGCCAAGGCCGGCAAGGACGGCAAGCTCTTTGGGACGATCACCAGCAAGGAGCTGTCCGAGGCGCTGATGCAGCAGCACAACATCGACGTGGCCAAGCAGAAGATCGTGCAGGACGAGGCGATCAAGTCCTGCGGGACCTATCAGGTCAAATGCAAGCTGGGCTTTGAGATCTCCGGCACGCTGAACGTGATCGTGGCGGAGGAAAAGTAAAGGAAATACGCGCCGCCGGCATCTGCCCTTGGACAACGGGGCATGATCCGCTGCGGGACGTTTTCCAAACGTGACCGGAATGTGTGCCGGCCCCGGAAAGGAGGAGACCGCCTGATGGCGATGGAAACGGACCTGTTATACCGTCAGATGCCCCACGACCTGGTGGCGGAGCAGGCGGTCCTTGGCTCCATGCTCATCGACCAGGACTGCATCAAGGACGTGATGGATAAGCTCCAGCCAGGGGACTTCTACCTCCAGCAGAACCGGGACATCTTCGAGACCATGTACACCATGTTCTGCTACTCCCAGCCCATCGACCCGGTGACGGTGGTGGGCCAGATGCAGCAAAACGGTTTGTATCAAGAGGACGTCACCCAGGGGTATATCGTTCAGCTGATGGACGTGACGCCCACCACGGCCAACGTGATGGAATATGTGGCCCTGGTGCGGGGCAAATCCCTGCTGCGCAGCGTGGCCATGGCCGCCGGAGAGATCACGGCCATGGTCCAGGAGGGCGGCGTGCCCGAGGACGTGCTGGAAGCGGCGGAGCAGAAGATCTACGCCGTGCGTCGGGGGCGCGCGTCCCAGGATATGATCCCGGTGGGCACGGTTCTGGCGGGGGTACTGGACAACCTGGAGGCCCTGTCCGCCCAGGGCGGACGCCTGCCGGGCATCTCCTCGGGCTTTTCCAGCATCGACGATAAAATCTCGGGCCTGAACAAATCGGACCTGATCCTGCTGGCCGCCCGTCCCGGCATGGGCAAGACGTCCCTGGCGCTGAACATCGCGCTGAACGTGGGCAAGAGCTCGGGCAAGACGGTGGCCATGTTTTCTCTGGAAATGTCCAAGGAGCAGCTGGCGACGCGGCTGCTCTCCAGTGAGGCATTGGTGGAAAACAACCGCCTGATCACCGGCGACCTGCGGGAGACGGACTGGGTGAAGGTGGCGGGCGCGGCCAGCGTGCTGGCCCGGTCGGACATCCGCCTGGACGACAATCCCCTGCTCACAGTCTCGGACATGAGCGCCAAGTGCCGCCGCATCGACAATTTAGGTCTGGTGGTCATCGACTATCTCCAGCTGATGACCTCCGCCGGCGGGACGGCGCGCCATCAGAACGAGAGCCGCCAGCAGGCGGTGTCGGATATTTCCCGGATGCTGAAAATCATGGCCAAGGAATTGCAGGTGCCGGTGCTGTGCCTGAGCCAGCTGAGCCGCGCCAACGAAAAGCGGGACGACAAGCGCCCCATGCTCTCGGATCTGCGCGAGTCCGGCGCCATCGAACAGGACGCGGACATCGTGCTGTTCATCTTCCGGGAGGATTACTATCAGGCGGACTCTGACAAGCGCAACATCGCCGAACTGATCGTGGCGAAGAACCGCCATGGCGAGACGGGCAAGGTGGAGCTGAAATGGATGCCGGAGTTCACCACCTTTGATACGCTGGAAAGACGGTTTTCCGAGGATTGATACGGTGAAACAGGACCTGATCAAACGTTATCATATGCTGCCCGAAGAGGGGCTGGTCCTCTGCGCCGTCTCCGGCGGGCGGGATTCCATGTGCCTGCTCTCGTGGCTTTTGGAGCTGTCCGAACGCTATGGCTTCACCGTGGCCGCGGCCCATTTTAACCACGGCCTGCGGGGGGAAGCCGCCGCACGGGACGCCCAATTTGTCCGGGACTGGTGCGCCCAGCGCGCCATCCCCTGCCATATGGGCCAGGGAGATACGGCGTCCGCGGCGGCAGAGCACGGCTGGTCCATGGAGGAAGCGGCGCGGGAGCTGCGCTACGCCTTTCTTGACCGCACGGCGGAGGAGACCGGGGCGGTGCGCATCGCCACGGCCCACCACATGGGCGACAACGCCGAGACGGTACTGCTGAACCTGACGCGGGGAACGGGCCTGCGGGGCCTGTCGGGCATCGCCCCGGTGCGGGGCATCTACATCCGCCCCCTGCTGGAGACGAGCCGGGAGGAGATCGAAGGCTACCTGTCCGCCCGCGGGGTCCCCTATGTGGACGATGAGACGAACGATGCGGCGGTCTATACCCGCAACAGGCTGCGCCACGAGGTGCTGCCGCTGCTGGCGGAGCTGAATCCCCAGGTGGTGGAGTGCATCTGCCAGACCGCGGCCCTGCTGCGGGAGGAGGACGCCTATCTTGACCGGGCGGCGGCGCGTCTGGGGGACACCGTCCGTCTGGATTGCGGCGCAGCGCGCATTTCCAGGGCGGCGCTGAACGAACTGCCCGCCGCCCTGCGCGGCAGGGTGGTGCGGCAGATGATGGATCTGTTGGAGATCTCCAAGAAGGACGTCACCGCCCGGCACATCCGGGACTGCCTGCGCCTGACGGCGGAAAGCGGGCCCTCGGCCCAGCTGTCGCTGCCCCGGGGCGTGATCGCCCGAAACGAGGGAGAGATTTTCTGCATCACCGCGCCCCGGCGGGGGCGCTGCATAAAGACCGTCCTGCCCCCGGTGGGGGAGGTGCGCACAGGCGCGTGGCGCATCGAATGCCGCATCGCCTTCGGGGACGCGCTGCCTCGTCCGGGACGGCTGCTGCTGAACAACGAAGCCCTGACCGCGGCCCCTGTGGCGGACGCCTGGCGGGGAGACGGCCGGCTGACGCTGCCGGGCAGCGAAGGGAGCCGCAGTCTCAAGCGCCTGTTCCGGGACGCGGGGATGGACCTGCGCCAGCGGGAGGAAGCGCCGGTGCTCTATCTGGGCAGCCGTCCCATCGCAGCCCTGGGCGTGGGCGTGGACCGCGCCTTTGACGGCACGGACGCGGCGGTCCAGTATAGATTGGACTTTTACAGGAGATAAAAAAAGAGATGGGAGACAGAGAGATGAAAACGATCGAACAGGATATCCTGCGGGTACTGGTTTCGGAGGAGGAGCTGCACCAGAAGGTACAGGAGCTGGGCGGGCAGATCGCGGCGGATTATGAGGACAAGGACCCGCTGTTCGTGGGCGTGCTGCGGGGGTCGTTCATTTTCTTCGCAGACCTGATGCGCTGCTGCCCCATCCGAAGCGAGCTGGACTTTTTGGCGGCTTCGTCCTATCACTCCGGCACCTCCAGCTCCGGCGTCATCAAGATTGCCTACGACCTCAGCGGCGATATCGCCGGACGCCATATCATCTTAGTGGAGGACATCCTGGACAGCGGCAACACGCTGTACCACCTGAGGGACCATCTGATGGACCGGGGCGCGGCCAACGTGAAGCTGTGCGTCCTGCTGGATAAGCCCTCCCGGCGGGTCAAGCCCATCGAACCGGATTATGTGGGCTTTTCCGTGCCCGACGAGTTCGTGGTGGGCTACGGCCTGGACTATGCCGACCGCTACCGCAACCTGCCCTATATCGGCGTATTGAAGCCGGAGATTTACGAAAAATAACCGTTCTATCATTATCGTATCCGGCCGGGCCGGAGAAAGGGGGCCGTCATGGACCCGCAAAACAACCGCAATCCACAGGACGACGAAAAACGCCGGCGCCGGGAGCAGCGCAACAAACGCCTGGACCGGATCGGCTGGCTCGTACTCATCGTCGCCATTGTTCTCGGCATCGCCTATTTGTTCTACGAGGGGTCCCAGCGGGAGCAGCTGTACTACTCCCAGGTGGTGGACCAGTTTGAATCGGAGAACGTGCGCTCCTTCGAGGTGCGCGGCACCCGTCTGACGATGCAGCTGTACGAGCCCTACCGCGACAAGCCGTTCCTGCGCTATGACCTCTACGACGTGCGCATCTTCCGCGAGGACCTGGGCAGCCTGATCGACAGCCAGTACAACCGGGGCATCCTCCAGTCCTATAACTATAACAAAGGGATGCAGAGCTCCTGGATGTCCCTGCTCCCCTTCCTGCTGGTCCTGGTGGCCATGGGGATGTTCTGGTACTTCATGGTCATGCAGCGCGCCGGAGGCGGCGGGCAGATGGACAAGACGGCTCAGTTTGGCAAGGCCAACACCCATCAGGGCGCATCCAACGGCAAGAAGGTCACTTTCGCCGACGTGGCCGGCGCCCGGGAGGAAAAGGAGGAGCTCCAGGAGATCGTCTCCTTTTTGCGCCATCCCCAGAAGTATCTTGCCCTGGGCGCGCGCATCCCCAAGGGCGTGCTGCTGGTCGGCCCGCCGGGTACCGGCAAGACGCTCCTGGCCAAGGCCGTGGCGGGCGAGGCCGAGGTCAACTTCCTCACCATCTCCGGCTCGGACTTTGTGGAAATGTATGTCGGCGTGGGCGCCTCCCGCGTCCGCGATCTGTTCAAGCAGGCCAAGGAGGACGCGCCGGCGGTGGTGTTCATCGACGAGATCGACGCCGTGGGCCGCCAGCGTGGCACGGGCCTGGGCGGCGGCCACGACGAGCGGGAGCAGACGCTGAACCAGCTCCTGGTGGAGATGGACGGCTTCGGCAGCAACGAGGGCGTGGTGGTCCTGGCGGCGACGAACCGTCAGGATGTGCTGGACCCGGCGCTGCTGCGTCCGGGCCGGTTCGACCGCCAGGTATATGTGGGCCTGCCGGACGTGCGGGGCCGCGAGGAGATTTTGAAGGTCCACGTCCGGGGCAAGCCTTTGGCGGAGGATGTGGATCTGAACGTCATCGCCCGGTCCACGGCGGGCTTTTCCGGGGCGGACCTGGAAAACCTGACCAACGAGGCGGCCCTGCTGGCCGCCCGGCGGGACCTGCGCTTCCTCACCATGGCGGAGATGCGCGAGGCCATGATCAAGGTCGTCGCGGGACCGGAAAAGCGCAGCCGCGCCATCCCCGAAAAGGAACGGCGTCTGACGGCCTACCACGAGGCGGGCCACGCCATCGTGATGCACGAGCTGCCCAACTGCGACCCCGTCCATCAGATCACCATCATCCCCCGGGGCAGCGCCGGCGGCATGACCATCAGCCTGCCCGGCGAGGACCGCAGCTTCCTCTCCCGCAGCTATATGCTCGACGAGATCGTGGCGCTCCTGGGCGGACGGGTGGCGGAAAAGCTGATCCTGGGCGATATCTCCACCGGCGCGTCCAACGATATCCAACGGGCGTCGGCCCTGGCCCGGAAGATGGTCACGGTCTACGGCATGAGCGACAAGATCGGCACGATCTCCTTTGAGTCCGGCCACGACGAGATCTTCATCGGCCGGAGCATGGCCCAGCAGCGCACCTATTCGGAAAAGGTCGCCGCGGAGATCGACAGCGAGATCAAGGCCATCATCGACGAGAGCGCCGCCCGGTGCGAGGTGATCCTGCGGGTGAACGAGGACCGGCTCCACGCCGTGGCGGAGTACCTGCTGGCCCACGAGACCATGGACGCGGAAACGCTGGAACAAATGCTTGCCCGAACGGGTCCCGCCCAAAAAGACGCTCCCCCGGCGGAGCCGGAAAAAGAACCGTAAGGAATCAAAAAAGGGCAGGAGCGGGACGTCCCCCCTCCTGCCCTTTGGAAAGGAAGATCAGATCATGCTGCACATCGGATGTCATCTTTCCTCGTCCAAGGGCTACGCCCATATGGGACGGGAAGCGCTGTCCATCGGAGCGGACACCTTTCAGTTTTTCACCCGCAATCCCCGGGGCGGCAGCGTAAAACCCCTGGACCCGGCAGATATCCTGGCCCTGGGGACTTTGCTGGCGGAACACGGCTTCGCCAAAGTAGTGGCCCATGCGCCCTATACCCTGAACACCTGCGCGGCGGATGAAAACCTGCGTGTCTTTGCCCGGGAGACCATGGCCGACGATCTGGCGCGCCTGGAATACCTGCCGGGGAACTACTACAATTTCCATCCCGGCAGCCACGTCAAGCAGGGCGTGGAGGCGGGCATCGCCATGATCGCCGAGACCCTCAACGCCGTGCTCCGCCCGGACCAGCACACCACCGTGCTCCTGGAGACCATGGCGGGCAAGGGCAGCGAGGTGGGCCGCACCTTCGAGGAGCTGCGCGCCATCATCGACCGGGTGGAGCACGCGGAGCATCTGGGCGTCTGCCTGGACACCTGCCACGTCTGGGACGGCGGCTACGACATCGCCGGGGACCTGGACGGCGTCTTAGAGACCTTCGACCGGGTGATCGGCCTGGAACGGCTGAAGGCGGTCCATCTCAACGACAGTATGAACCCCCTGGGCGCCCATAAGGACCGCCACGCCAAGATCGGCGAGGGACACATTGGCACGGCGGCCCTGAGCGCGGTGACGAACCATCCGGCGCTGCGGGAGCTGCCCTTCTGCCTGGAAACGCCCAACGACCTCCAGGGTTACGCCGCGGAGATCGCCCTGCTGCGTTCCCTGGCCCGGTGACCGCAGGGAGGGGCGACATATGAAACGGGAGCAAAATATCGTCCTGATCGGGATGCCCGGCTCGGGAAAGAGCACCGTGGGCGTCATCCTGGCCAAGACGCTGGGCATGGATTTTGTGGATGCCGACATCCTCATCACCCAGCGGGAGGGCTGCACCCTCCAGGAGATCCTGGACAGCCGGGGCCTGGACGCCTTTTTGCAGGCGGAGGAGGCGGCGGTGCTGTCCCTTGCCTGCCACGGTACGGTCATCGCCACCGGCGGCAGCGTCCCGCTGCGGGAGCGGGCCATGGACCATCTTCGGGAAAACGGGACGTTCGTCTACATCGACGTTCCCCTAAAGGAGCTGACGCGGCGCATCAACAACATCTCCACCCGGGGCATCGCCTTTGCGCCGGGCCAGACCCTGGCGGATATCTACGATCTGCGCACACCGGTCTACCGCCGCTGGGCGGACGTGACGGTGGAGGTGACCGCCTCGGACAACGCCACGGAGCGCGTGGTGGAGGAGATCATCCGCAAGTTGGACCGCTGAACGCAGGGAGCCGCTGCAAAGGACGGCTGCGCAGGTCTCGTGAAAATGCCGTGCCTTCCACAGCCAAAGGACGCTCCCGGCATCGACTGGGCAAAGCAGAACTGGTAAAGAACAAAAATAAAAAAATGGAAAGGAAGCGGATCGTTATGCTGTTTGATCCCACCGCATTTGCGGAGAAAATGGAAACTTTTACTGCCGCCGGAGACCGGGCGGGCCTGCGGGAGATGCTCGCCGCAGAATTCCAAAAGTTAGACGTGAGCCGCCCGGCCCTGATGGGGAGCTGCGGCTGCGACGGGAAATCCGCCTGCCGGGGCATGGAGGAAGAGGAAGCGTGGCAGCGCAACCGCCTCCAGGGCCAGCTGGCCGTGGGCACGCCCCTGGCGCGGATGTACTGCGAGGAGCAGCGCTGGGCGGAGTGCTTCGCCGTCTATGACGTCCAGGAGCAGGGCCTGCGCGCCGCCGGACTGGCGCGGACGGAGCTGTTTGGACGCGTTTTGCTCAACCGGGCGTACGCGTCCCTGGAGCAGGGCGACGTGGTCACAGCCCAAACCTTGGGCGAGGAAGCCGAGGGGCTGTTCCGCCGGGGCGATGGAGAGGACCGCCCCACCCTGGCGCTGCTGTACGATTTGCTGGCCGCCGTCTATGAAAAGCAGGGCGACGGGGAACGGGCCGCCCGCGCCGCGGAGACCGCCGGGACGTTCCGCTGAGCAAACCGGTCCGGCCAGCGGCGGAAAAACTTTTTTCAAAAAAATTTGGAAAAAGGGATTGACAACAAAAATAACTGTTAGTATAATACACAGCAGAAAACAGGGCCAAAAAGGCCCGGAAAGGAGTCCGACATGCTGCGGAACTTTGTTTCTTTTGCAAAATCGAATCCGGCGCCCGTGGGGACGCAGGCCTTTGCCCGCCCCATTTGCATCCATGCGTTCATTCCGGCCAACGGAAGCGGCAGCATGAAGGACGTGCGGCGAAAACAGCCGTAACAGCGTTGCTTTGTGTTGTACCCAGCCGGGTGAGGCGTGATGCTTCACCCGGCTTTTTTATGCGCCGGGGCGGGATGAGGGCGCCATGTCCCGCCGTTTTGCGCGGCGGATGAAAAAGAAAATGTGATTTTGTGGTCCAGACGCATCCGGCGGATGGGCTTTGGATACTATACTATTTGTATAGATTTAGGAGAGAGGAGTGTGACAATACCATGTTGGAGTTACGCGGAAAATATGCCCGGGCGGTTGTGTTTACCGATGTGATCGAGGAATCGGCCATTGCCCAGGTGATCGAGCTGTGCAATCAGGAATTCGTCGCGGGGAGCCGCATCCGGCTGATGCCGGACGTCCACACGGGCGCAGGCTGCACCGTGGGCACCACGATGACCGTCACGGACAAGGTGGTGCCGAACCTGGTGGGCGTCGATATCGGCTGCGGTATGGAGACGGTGCGCCTGGAAGAGACGGCGCTGGACCTGGGTGCCCTGGACCGGCTGATCTACGAAAAGATCCCCTCGGGTTTTGCCATATGGAAGACGCCCCACCCGCTGAACCGTCAGATTGACTTGTGCGCGCTGAAGTGCGCCAAGCATGTGGACCTGACGCGGGCGGAGCGGAGTCTAGGCACCCTGGGCGGCGGCAACCACTTCATCGAGGCGGATCGGGACGAGACGGGGGCGCTCTACCTCGTCATCCATTCCGGCAGCCGTCATTTGGGCGTGGAGGCGGCGAAGTACTACCAAAACGAAGGGTACCGCGTCCTCAACCGCACGGACGACGCGTCCGTCGCAGCCCTGATCGCGGAGCTGAAATCCGCCGGGCGGGAAAAGGAGATCGAGCGGGCGCTGCGCCGGCGGCGCGCCGGAAAGCAGACCGCCGTGCCCAAGCATCTGGCCTATGTCAGCGGCCCATTGTTCGACGCTTATTTACACGACATGAAGCTGATCCAGCAATTCGCCGCTTTGAACCGCCAGGCCATGATGGCGGAGCTGCTCCAGGGCCTCGGCCTCCACGCGGCAGAGCAGTTTACCACGATACACAATTATATCGACACCGACGCCATGATCCTGCGCAAGGGCGCGGTGTCCGCCCGGAAGGGCGAGCGGCTGCTGATCCCCATCAACATGCGCGACGGGAGCCTGCTGTGCGTAGGAAAGGGGAACGAGGACTGGAACTGCTCCGCACCCCACGGGGCGGGCCGTCTCATGAGCCGCGGTCAGGCCAAGGCGTCTTTCACCGTGGAGGAATTCCGCGCGGAGATGGAGGGTGTGTATACGACCTCCGTAGGCCGCGGTACCCTGGATGAATGTCCCATGGCGTACAAGGGCATGGCCGATATCGTGGACAACATCGGTCCCACGGCGGAAATCGTCCATATGCTTCGGCCCATCTATAACTTTAAGGCAGGCGAAGAAGCGCCCGTTGACGGGACGGAATGCGGTTTGTAAAAGCCGCCGCAAGCCGGTGCGGGAGACGTGTGTTTTTACCGTTTCCCGTACCGGCTTTTTTGCTTGATTTCCAAATTTTCCCATTCCGTGTCTACCCGGTCTACCAAAATGTCTACCAAAATACGCCCGGTACCCGCTGCGCCGCAGCGGGTTTTTTCGACGTGTCTACCCGTTTTCC
>CANSLL010000016.1 GCA_947647695.1 uncultured Clostridia bacterium
GCAGGATGCGAGACTGTAGTTGTGCTATCCGTGGATTGTTGCTTCAATGCAGCTAAAAGCTCTGGAGGTACGGCTTTTCGGTCAGGTAGGGCAATAACCATCGCCCAACCGGCGGGACCAAATAAGAGACACAACCAAAAGAATCCAGAATGTCCTTTCATTTGCGCGATAGACTCAAATGTATATGCTGTAAGTAGATTGCATAGAATTACTAAACCAATTGATAGAACGAGTATCATAATGTTCAATTCCTCCTTGCTTGTATAAAGGTGTACTTTTTTGCAGGCTGTTTTCGGTATATAAAAAAGCACTCAAAAGTATTGAAATCCCACCATATTTGTGGTATTCTTATACTCACAAAACTAAGGGTAATATTTGCAAAAAAGTACACCTTTTTGCAAATATTACCCTTTACAACAACGTATCCTTCTCGTAAATCTTCGCCCGGTAGCGGAACGTGGACAGCGGCATCCCACAATTGCGCGCCGCCGCGGTGCCGGTGAGCTCGCCTTTCCGCCAGCGCTGGTAGTTTTCGTGGAAATTCTCCGGCAGCGGCCGCGGCGGATGCCCGAACCGGACGCCCCGGGCCTTCGCCGCCGCGATGCCCTCCGCCTGGCGCTGGCGGATATTGACCCGCTCGTTCTCCGCCACAAAGGACAGCACCTGCAAGACGATGTCGCTGAGAAACGTGCCCATCAGGTCCTTGCCCCGCCGCGTATCCAGCAGAGGCATGTCCAGCACGCAGATGTCCACGCCCTTTTCCTTAGTCAGGATGCGCCACTGATTTTGAATCTCTTCATAGTTCCGCCCCAGACGGTCGATGCTCTTGATGTAGAGCAGATCGTCTTTTTTCATGCGCCGCACCATACGCCGGTAGGCGGGCCGGTCGAAGTCCTTGCCGGACTGCTTGTCCAGATACACGTTTTGCGCCGGGATGTGCAAGGACCGCAGGGCGTCCACCTGCCGGTCCTCGTTCTGGTCCGTGCTGGACACGCGGATGTAACCGTAGACGCTGTTTTTCATGATCGTTCCCCCGTTTCCCTGTTGTTTCCTGTCTATTGTACAAACAATGGGCGAAACGGGGGAAAAGTTGCCCTTTTTGATACACCTTTTCGCATCCCGAGGGGGTAACGGGACGAAAAAAGCCCTTCGCAGGGGAAAACTCCTGCGAAGGGTTTTTGATGGTTGGAAAGAGGGGACTGTCCCCCGTTCCTGTATGCGCCCGGCGCGCCGGTTATAAATTGGTATAGCCCATGAGGTATTCGTCCACACAGGCCGCGGCGGCGCGGCCCTCCTGGATGGCCCAGACCACCAGGGACTGCCCCCGCCGCATATCCCCCGCGGCAAAGACGCCGGGGACGGCGGAAGCGTATCCCGCCGCGCCGGTCTCCACCCGCCTGCGGGCGTCCAGGGACACGCCGAAGGCGTCGGGGACATAGGACTCCGCGCCCAGAAAGCCCGCCGCGATCAGCAGCAGCTCGCAGGGCAGTGTCTCCTCTGTGCCGGGGATGGGTGTGCCGTCCGACGCGACGTTCACGGTGCGCACGGCGCGCAGCGTGCCGCCGTCGCCCAGCAGCTCCGCCACGGTGGTCTGATACCGGCGCGGGTCCGCGCCGAAGCGGGCGATGGCCTCCTCCTGACCGTAGTCGGTTTTGCAGACGCGGGGCCACTGAGGCCAGGGGTTTTCCGCCGTCCGCCCATCGGGGAGGCGGGGCGCCAGCTCCAGCTGGAGCACGCCGGCGCAGCCGTGGCGCAGGCAGGTGGCCACGCAGTCGTTGCCCGTATCGCCGCCGCCCACCACGACGACGTGCTTGCCCCTGGCGCTGGGATAGGTCTCCGTATCCAGCGCGCCGTTGAGCAGGGCGCGGGTGGTCTCCTTGAGAAAGTCCACGGCGAAGAATACGCCCGCGAGCTCCCGGCCGGGGACGTCCAGATCGCGGGGACGGGACGCGCCGCAGCACAGGACCACCGCGTCGAACTCCTCCCGAAGGGACGACGCCGTCACGGTGCGGCCCACGTCGCAGCCGCAGCGGAAGACGACGCCCTCCTGCTCCATCAGGGCAATGCGCCGGGCCACCACGGACTTTTCCAGCTTCATGTTTGGGATGCCGTACATCAGCAGCCCGCCGGGGCGGTCCTCCCGCTCGAACACGGTGACGGCGTGGCCACGGGAACGCAGCTGGTCCGCGCAGGCCAGGCCCGCCGGACCGGAGCCGACGACGGCGACTTTCTTTCCCGTGGACACGGAGGGCGGATCGGGCCGCACGAGACCGGCGGCCCAGGCGTCCTCGATGATGCCCAGCTCATTTTCCCGCACGGTGACGGCGTCGCCGTGGAGGGAGCAGGTGCAGGCCGCCTCGCACAGCGCCGGGCAGACGCGCCCGGTGAATTCCGGGAAGTTGTTCGTTTTCAGCAGACGGCTCAGGGCGTGGCGCAGGCTGCCGTGGTACAGCAGATCGTTCCACTCCGGCGTCAGGTTGTGCAGGGGGCAGCCGGAGGTCATGCCGCCGATGGCTGCGCCGGACTGGCAGAAGGGCACGCCGCATTCCATGCAGCGCCCGGCCTGACGCCGCCGCTCCTCCGCGCTGAGGGGGAGGTGGAATTCGCGGTAGTGGCCGGTGCGCGTCCGGGGGTCCTCGGCGGTGTTGCGCCGCTGGGGGTAGTCTAAAAATCCTGTGGGTTTTCCCATGGTTCACCGTCCCTTTCCGGTGTTGGCGTAAAACGCCTCCACCTCGGCCTGCGCCCGGTCCATGCCCTGTTCCTCGAATTGGGCCACCGTGCGCAGCATCCGGTCATAGTCGTGGGGAAGTATCTTTTTGAACAGCGGCAGATAGCGGTCGAATTCCGCTAAGATCGCCTTGCCCCGGGCCGATCCCGTGGCCGCCGTGTGCTCCTCGATCAGGCCGCGCAGCTCCGCGATGTCGCACGCTTCGGTGACGGGCGTCATGGACACCAGTTCCTTGTTCAGCCGCAGATACAGGTCTCGTTTTTCGTCAAGCACATAGGCGACGCCGCCGCTCATGCCCGCGGCAAAATTGCGTCCCGTGGGTCCCAGGACGGCGACGCGTCCTCCGGTCATATATTCGCAGCCGTGGTCGCCCACGCCCTCCACCACGGCGGTGGCGCCGGAGTTGCGCACGCAGAAGCGCTCCCCGGCCATGCCGTTGAGAAACGCCTTGCCGCCGGTTGCCCCGTACAGGGCCACATTGCCCACCAGGACGTTTTCCCCGGCCTCAAAGGGGCTGTTTTCCGGCGGGAAGACGACGATCTTGCCCCCGGATAGGCCCTTGCCCAGATAGTCGTTGGCGTCGCCCCGCAGCGTCAGCGTCAGGCCCCGGGGCAGGAACGCCCCGAAGGACTGCCCGCCGCCGCCGGTGCATTCAACGACGAAGGTGTCCTCGGCCAGGGTGTCGCCGTGGAGGCGGGTGATGTCGGAGCCGAGGATCGTTCCCACGGCCCGGTCCGTGCTGGAGACCTCCGCGGTCAGATGCCGGGGCGTACCCGTTTCCAGCGCGTCGCCCAGGGCCGGCTCCAGCAGGCGCAGGTCGACGGTGTTCTCCAATTTGAAATCGTAGGCGCAGGCGCTGTCGAAGCGGGCCGGCTCCCCGCCGGCGCAGGAGGCGTCCAGCAGGGCGGACAGGTCCACGCTGGCGCAGCGCGCGTTCACCGGCGGACGGACGGACAGCAGATCCGTGCGGCCTACCAGCTCCTCCACCGTGCGCACGCCCAGACGGGACATGTGCTCCCGCAGCTCCTGGGCGATAAAGCGCATAAAGTTGATCACATATTCCGGCTTGCCGGAAAAGCGCCGGCGCAGCTCCGGGTTCTGGGTCGCCACGCCCATGGGGCAGGTGTCCAGATGGCAGACCCGCATCATGACGCAGCCCAGCGTCACCAGGGGTGCAGTGGCGAAGCCAAATTCCTCCGCGCCCAGCATACAGGCGATGGCCACGTCCCGCCCGGTCATGAGTTTGCCGTCGGTCTCCAGCAGGACGCGCCGCCGCAGGCCGTTTCGGATCAGGGTCTGGTGGGCCTCGGCCAGGCCCAGTTCCCAGGGGAGGCCCGCGTTGTGGATGGAGGTGCGGGGCGCCGCGCCGGTGCCGCCGTCGCAGCCGGAGATGACCACCACCTGAGCGCCCGCCTTGGCGACGCCCGCGGCGATGGTGCCCACGCCGGATTCACTGACCAGCTTGACGGAGATGCGGGCGCGCCGGTTGGCGCTTTTCAGATCGTAGATCAGCTGGGCCAGGTCCTCGATGGAGTAAATATCGTGATGGGGCGGCGGGGAGATCAGGGTGACGCCGGGGGTAGAATGGCGGCAATGGGCGATCCAGGGATAGACCTTTCCCGCGGGTAAATGGCCGCCCTCGCCGGGCTTGGCCCCCTGGGCCATTTTGATCTGGATCTCCTGGGCGCTGGTCAGGTATGCGCTGGTCACGCCGAAGCGGCCCGATGCCACCTGCTTGATGGCGGAGCAGCACTTCGGGTCCGTCAGACGGTCCGCCTCCTCGCCGCCCTCGCCGGAGTTGGACTTGCCGCCCAGGCGGTTCATGGCCTCGGCCAGGCACTCGTGGGCCTCTTGGGAGATGGACCCGTAGCTCATGGCCCCGGTCTTGAAGCGCCGGACGATGGAATCCACGCTCTCCACTTCCTCTAAGGGAATGGGGACAGGGGCGCAGCGCATCTCCAGCAGGCCCCGCAGGGTATGGGGCTTCGTCTCGTCGTCGATCCGCGCGGTGTATTGGCGGAAAAGGGCGTAGTCGCCCCGGCGGGTGGACTGCTGGAGCAGGTGGATGGCCTGGGGACTGTACATGTGGTCCTCGCCTCCGGCCCTGGCCTTGTGGGCGCCGGCGCTGTCCAGCGTGATGTCGCAGGGCAGGCCCAGGGGATCGAAGGCTTTGGCGTGATTGCGTTCGGTCATGGCCTGGAAGGCTTCCAGGCCGACGCCGCCCACCCGGGAGACGGTGTTGGTGAAATACCGGTCGATGACGTCCCGGCGGATGCCTACGGCTTCAAAGATCTGAGCCGACTGGTAGGACTGGAGGGTGGACACGCCCATCTTGGCGGCGATCTTCACGATGCCGTGGAGGATGGCGGTGTTGTAATCGTTCACGGCGGTGTGGAAGTCCTTGTCCAGCAATCCGTCCTCGATCAGCCCGCCGATGGTCTCCTGGGCGAGATAGGGGTTGATGGCCCGGGCGCCGTAGCCCAGCAGCAGGGCGAAATGATGGACGTCCCGCGGCTCGGCGGATTCCAGCAAAATGGAGACGGCGGTGCGCTTTTTGGTGCGGATCAGGTGCTGCTCGATGGCGGATACCGCCAGCAGGGACGGGATGGCCACATGGTTTTCATCCACGCCCCGATCCGAGAGGACCATGATGTTGGCGCCTTTGCGCCAGGCCCGGTCTACGGCCACAAAGAGATGCTCCAGCGCCGCCTCCAGGGATGTGTTTTTATAATAGAGGAGAGACACCGTTTCCACATGGAAGCCGGGGCGGTCCATGGCTTTGATCTTCATCAGGTCTACGGAGGTCAGGATGGGGTTGTGGATCTGGAGCACCCGGCAATTCTCCGCCGTCTCCTGCAAGAGGTTGCCGTCGTCGCCCACATAGACGGTGGTGTCCGTGATGAGTTCTTCCCGGATGGCGTCGATGGGCGGGTTGGTCACTTGGGCAAAGAGCTGCTTAAAATAGGAAAACAGCGGCTGGTCCGCGCTGTCCAGCACGGCCAGGGGGATGTCCGCGCCCATGGACGCCGTCGGCTCCGCGCCGGTGCGGGCCATGGGCAGGATCGTGCGGTGGACGTCCTCATAGGACCAGCCGAAGGCCTTTTGCAGCTGGGCGCGCTGCTCGCCGGTGCAGGTTTCCACCCGGCGGTTGGGGATGTCCAGATCGGAAAGGCGCAGCAGGTTGCCGTCCAGCCACTCGCCATAGGGCTGGCGGGCGGCGCACGTCTCCTTCAACTCATCGTCGCCGATGATGCGCCCGGCTTTCGTGTCCACCAAAAGCATCCGGCCCGGACGGAGACGGGATTTTTCCACGATCTCCTCCGCGGGGAGGTCCAAAACACCCACCTCCGAGGACAGGATCAGCCGCTCGTCCGCCGTGACGTAATAGCGGGAGGGACGCAGGCCGTTGCGGTCCAGCACCGCGCCCATGACCTCGCCGTCGGAGAAAAGGATGGAGGCCGGGCCGTCCCACGGCTCCATGAGTGTGGCGTAGTATTGGTACAGGTCCCGCCGGGCGCGGGAGATGGTGTTGTCCCGGCTCCACGGCTCCGGCAGGGTCACCATCACCGAAAGGGGCAGGGGCAGGCCGGCCATCATCAGAAATTCCAGGGTGTTGTCCAGCATGGCCGAGTCGGACCCTGCAGCGTTGACCACCGGCAGGATCTTTTCCATATCATCGTCCAGCAGGGGAGAGGACATGGTCTCCTCCCGCGCCAGCATCCGGTCGGCATTGCCCCGGATGGTGTTGATCTCGCCGTTGTGGGCGATCAGACGGTTGGGGTGGGCGCGCTCCCAGGAGGGGTCGGTGTTGGTGGAAAAGCGGGAGTGGACCAGGGCGATGGCCGTCTCGTAGTCCTCACTTTGCAGGTCTTCATAGAACCGGCGCAGCTGGTGAACCAGGAACATCCCCTTGTAGACCACCGTCCGGCTGGAGAGGGAGGCCACATAGGCGCCGTCGTTGGACTGCTCGAACACCCGGCGAAGGACATACAGACGACGGTCGAAGGCGAGGCCCGGCGCGATTGCCGCCGGACGGCCCACAAAGCACTGTTCGATCCAGGGCATCTTTTCCCGTGCCCGGCGGCCCAGAACATCCGGGTGGACCGGTACCGTGCGCCAGCCGAGGACGGGCAGGCCCTCCTGCTCCGCCGCGGTCTCAAACATTTTTTTCGCCTGGAGACGGCGCAGGGTGTCCTGGGGGAAGAAAAACATGCCCACGGCGTAATCGCCTGCTTCCCCCAAAGGGAACGATACGGCACGGGTGAAAAAGCGGTGGGAGAGCTGTAGCAGGATGCCCACGCCGTCGCCCGTTTCGCCCAGGGCGTCTTTACCGGCCCGGTGTTCTAATTTTTCCACGATCTTCAGCGCGTCGTCCACGTTGCGGTGGCTTTGCCGGCCCCGGATGTCCACCACCGCGCCGATGCCGCAGGCGTCGTGCTCAAAGCGGGGGTCGTAGAGGGGAGCGGTTCGTTGTTGTTCCATAGGGCAAACCTCTTTTCAGGAGAATCGTTTTTTCTGTCGTTTTCTGTTTTGGGACCGGGGCGGGGAAGAAAAAACGGCGGCCCCGAAGGGGAGCCGCCGTCTGTGCTTTGTGCGGCCCCGTTGCCGTTTTTTGTTTATGTATCCTCCAAAAGCCGCCGGGCGGTTTCCGTCAGCGTATCGCCGTTGTCCATGCTCTGCTTTTGCAAAAAGCGGTGGGCCTGGGTTTCGGTCATGCCGTTGCGGTCCATCAGGAGCTCTTTGGCCCGGCGGATGGCGGCCTGCTCCTCCGCCGTGCGCACGGTCCGGGGCGCGGGCTTTGGGCGGGGGGACAGAAGCATCCGCACTGATGCGGTCAGGTCGTTCCGGCTGGCCGGGGCGGCCAGCTTGAAAATGTCCTCCCGTCCGCACAGGTCCAGCTGGTGCTGCGCGGCCAGCATGAGCATGGCGCAGCCGGGACTCAGGTCGTCCCGGAGGTAGGCGCAGGCGCCGTCGGGCAGCTTGAAGCCGCACAGGACGAGACGCACCGGTTCAAACACCAGCGTCCGGCGCACCTCCGCCCCCGACGCGCAGACCACCACGCTGCCCAGGCCCTCGTCCTCCAGGATCTCCTGAATGCGCAGCGCGTTGCTCCGCTTTTCAAAGGCGGCAATGATCTTTTCCATCTCCCTCACCCCCGGAATGGGCTGCGGCCCGCTTCGCCGCGGCTCAGTAGTTGATCATGTATTTGTCCCGCTCCCAGCTGGAGACGCGGGTGCGGTATTCGTCCCACTCCGCTTCCTTACCGGCGATATACTGTCCGGCGATGTGTTCGCCTAAGACGTCCAAGATATAGCCGTCGGCCTTCAGCGCGGTCAGGGCTTCCTCCAGGGAGCCGGGCAGGGCGTCGATCCCCCGTCCGGCGCGCTCGGCGTCGGTCATGGCGAAGATGTTGTCCGTGATCTCCGGCGGCGGCGTCATGTCCTTGGCGATGCCGTCCAGGCCGGCGGCCAAACAGACGGCGAAGGAGAGATAGGGGTTGCACGCCGGGTCCGGGCAGCGCAGCTCCACGCGGGTGGACTGGCCCCGGGCGGCGGGGATGCGGATCAGGGCCGAGCGGTTGGAGGCGGACCAGGCCATGTAGCAGGGCGCCTCGTAGCCGGGCACCAGACGCTTGTAGGAGTTGACCAGGGGATTGGTGATGGCCGTCATGCCCTTCATGTGGTACAGGATACCGGCGATAAAGCTATATGCCTCATGGGACAGGCCCTTTTCGCCGTTTTCATCGAAAAATACGTTTTTCCCGTCGCGGAACAGGGACATGTTGGTGTGCATCCCCGAGCCGTTGATACCGAAGATGGGCTTTGGCATAAACGTGGCATGGAGGCCGTTTTTCTGAGCCAGGGTCTTGACCGCCAGCTTGAAGGTCATGATCTTGTCGGCGCATTGCAGGGCCTCGGCATACTTGAAGTCGATCTCGTGCTGGCCCTGGGCCACCTCGTGATGGGATGCCTCGATCTCGTAGCCCATTTCCTCCAGGGCAAGGCAGATCTCCCGCCGGGTGGACTCGCCGTGGTCCAAAGGACCGAGGTCGAAATAACCGGCCTCGTCGTTGGTCTTAGTGGTGGGCTTGCCCTCCTCGTCCGTCTGGAAGAGGAAGAACTCCGCCTCGGGACCTACGTTGAAGGCGTCGTAGCCCATGGCCTTTGCCCGCTCCAGCGTCCGGCGGAGCACGCCGCGGGGATCGCCGACGAAGGGCGTGCCGTCGGGGTTGTGCACGTCGCAGATCAGACGGGCGACCCGGCCCTGCTGGGGCCGCCAGGGGAATACCACAAAGCTGTCCGGGTCCGGCCACAGGTACTGGTCCGATTCATTGATGCGCACAAAGCCCTCGATGGAGGACCCGTCGATCATGATCTGATCGTTTAGCGCCTTTTCGATCTGGGAGGCGGTGATGGCCACGTTTTTCAGCTGGCCGAAAATATCGGTAAATTGCATCCGAATGAACTTGATGTCTTCCTCCTGCACCCGCCGGATGATCTCTTCTCTGGTGTACGCCATAAAAAGCGCCCCTTTCTTTTCTGTTTTTTTCGCGCCTTCCCGCGCGCCGTTCTTAGAGGAAAAGGCGCTCCGCCCCCTCAGGGGTGGAACGCCTTTGTTCTCGCCTGTTGGTCTGAGTATAATACGTTTCTTTTTCCCTGTCAAGAAAAAATTGAAAGACAAGGGAATATTTTTTGCAGATTTCCAAAAAATCAGTGGAAAATCAGATTGAATTTGCAAGTTATAACAGCGCGTCCTGCTGATTATGGGAGCATCAGAAGCCGCTGGCGCCGTAGTTGGCCAGTACCCGGGCGGAGGGATCGTCCACGTCGCAGCCCGCCCAGGAACGGTTTGGCATCCAGAAATCCGCGATCATGGCGCTCTGGCCGGGGTAGTACTTTTCAAAGAGCTCCCGGTAGAGGAGGGACTCCTTGGTAAAGGGCCGGGCGTGGGGATAGCGCTGCCGCCGCGTTTCAAATTCCGTGTCGGTATAGACGGTTTCGGCGTAGGCTTTCAGGTCGTCCACCATGGAATGGCCCACGGCGTCGGAAAAGGCGGCCTTTTCCCGCCACAGGATATCCTCGGGAAGCCAGCCTCCCTCGAAGGCGCGGCGCAGGAGGTATTTGCCCTTGCCGTAGATGTTCCGCTTCTTCTCCGGGTCGATGGCCATGACGTAGCGGACGAAGTCCAGATCGCCGAAGGGGACCCGCGCTTCCAGGGAGTTGACGGAGATGCACCGGTCCGCCCGGAGCACGTCGTACATATGAAGCTCTCGCAGGCGCTTTGCCGCTTCCTCCTGGAACGCCTGGGCAGAAGGGGCGTAATCGGTGTATTTGTAGCCAAACAGCTCGTCGGAGATCTCTCCGGTGAGGAGCACCCGGATGTCCGTTTGTTCGTGGATGGCCTTGCAGATGAGATACATCCCTATGCTGGCCCGGATGGTGGTGATGTCATAGGTGCCAAGCAACGCGACGACGGTCTCAAGGCTGGAGATCACATCGTCTCGGGAGATCAGGATCTCCGTATGGTCGCTGCCGAGATAGTCCGCCGTCTGGCGGGCGTATTTCAGGTCGATGGCGTCCTGACGCATCCCGATGGCAAAGGTGCGGATGGGAACGGAACTCTTTTTCGCGGCGATGGCGCATACCAGGGACGAATCCAGCCCGCCGGAGAGGAGGAAGCCCACCTTCGCGTCGGCGTCCAGGCGCTTTTCCACGGCGGCGGTCAGCTTTTCCCGGATGTTCCGGCAGATCGTGTCCAGGCTGTCGCGGCAGACGGCGTCTACTTGGGTCATGTCCCGGTAGCAGGTGAACACGCCGCCCTTGTAATAATATCCCGGCGGGAAGGGCAGGATCTGCGCCGTCAGGCCCACTAAGTTTTTCGGTTCGCTGGCAAAGACGATCACGCCGTTTTTATCATAGCCGTAGTACAGGGGCCGGATGCCGATGGGGTCGCGGGCCGCGATGAATTCCCCGGTGCCGCCGTCGTAGAAGATGCAGGCAAATTCCGCGTCCAGCATGGCGAAAAGATCCGTGCCATACTCCCGGTACAGCGGGAGCAGCAGCTCGCAGTCCGACCCGCTGCGAAAGACGTAGCCCTTGGCCTCCAGGTCCGCCTTCAGCTTGCGGAAGCCGTACAACTCGCCGTTGCAGACGGCTCGGCTGCCGTCCAGGGAGAAGGGCTGCATCCCCTCCGGCGTCAGGCCCATGATGGACAGGCGGCGGAAGCCCAAAACGCCGCCGCCGGTTTCCATGATGCGGCAGTCGTCCGGGCCGCGGCTCTCCGTGCGGGCAAAGCCTCGTTGAAGCGCTTCCCGGTCTGCCACCGGGCCGCAATATCCGATGATGGAACACATATCTCGTTCCCTCCGTTTCTCTTTTTCTTTGAGGTTCGCCCTTCCTCCCGATCCTGAAGGGGCGGGATCGGGAGAAATAGACAAACAGGCAAGGGCGTCTTTGGGGAAATTCCCCAAAAGACGCCCTTGCCTTTCGTCAGATTATAAAACCGGATCATCCGGTTGTCAAGGATAATTTTGATTTTTTTGCGCCCACGCTGCCGGGCAGCATTGCCCGCGGTCCTCCTCCGGCGGCGCGTAGCGGCTGCCGCGGGACAGACCGGGACAGTGAAACGTATCCCCTCCATCCCGGCTGCCGGGGCACCGGCAACCGGGGCGCTGTCCCGGGAACGGGAGCATCGAGCATCCAGAGCCCACGGGCCGTCCCTCCCTGTTTCGTTTCCCATAGGATGTCCCGGAGGCGGGAAAGTATGCGGGGAGGAGTAGGAACAGGCGTTATTTGAGCAGGCCGGCGGCGGCCAGGGCCGCGCGGACCTTTTCCAGGTTACCGTCGCTGAGGGGGACCAGGGGCAGGCGGCAGGTACCGGCGTCGTAGCCCAGCAGATTCATGGCCGCCTTGACGGGGATGGGGTTGACATCGCAGAACAACGCGCCGCACAGGTCCAGTACCTTCAGTTGCAAGGCGGCGGAGGCGGCGGTGTCGCCGTCGAACCACAGCCGGCAGATGTCATGGGTCTCCTGGGGGGCCACATGGGCCAGGACCGAGATCACGCCCTTGCCGCCCAGGGACAGCAGGGGGACGATCTGATCGTCGTTGCCGGAGTAGATGTTCAGCTCATCGCCGCACAGCGCGGCGATTTTAGCCACCTGGCTGATGTTGCCGCTGGCCTCCTTGATGGCGTTGATCTTCGGATGGGCGGAGAGGATCTTTGCCGTCTCCGGGGCGATGTTCACGCCCGTGCGGGAGGGGACGTTGTACATGATGACCGGCAGGTCTGTAGCGTCGGCGATGGCGGTGTAGCTGGCCACGAGACCGGCCTGGCTCGTCTTGTTGTAATAGGGCGTGACCACCAGCAAGCCGTCCGCGCCCAGGTCTGCCGCCTCCTTGGACATCATGACGGCGTGGGCGGTATTGTTCGAGCCGGTGCCCGCGATCACGGGGATGCGCCCGTTGACGCATTTGATCACATGGCCGATCACGTCCAGATGCTCCTGGTCGTCCAGGGTGGATGCCTCGCCTGTGGTGCCGCAGGCAATGATGGCGTCGGTGTGGCGGGCGATCTGATCCTCGACGATCCGGTCGATTTCGCTGTAGTTGACGCTGCCGTCGGCATTCATGGGGGTGATCATGGCAAGACCCGAGCCGGTAAAAATAGGTGCTTTCATCAGAAGCGTGCTCCTTTCCTGTCAGAGCGCCGTCGGGGCGGCGCGGTATTACGATACTATATGCGGTGTTCTTTCTATCATAACCGAGCGAAGGAATTTGTCAAGTTTTTTCTGCGGGGATGTCAAAAGGGAACTGGTTTGATTTTAGCGCCGGGGACGGTTCCCGTCAAGACATACGCCCCGCCGGATGTTCCGCCGGCGGGATTGGATTGACGATGTTTCCCATTGTGTGGTATACTTTTCGTGAGAGAACACAGCGGTCCTTGCGTGCCGGAATGGGGATGCGGGGGAACGCCTGGACGATTTATCTACGGAGAGAAACGAACGATGATCTATTTTGACTACGCTGCCACGACCCCCGTTTGTCCCGCTGTGGCGGACGCTATGGTGCAAGTGCTGACGGAGAATTTCGGCAATCCCTCGGCCCAGTATCCCCTGGGCCGCGCCGCAAAGGACGCCCTGGACGGGCGCCGGGCCGTGATCGCCGGGGCGCTTTCATGCGCGCCGGAGGAGCTGTTTTTCACCTCCTGCGGTACCGAGAGCGACAACTGGGCCATTCGCGCCGCCCTTCACCTCCAGCGCCACAAGGGACGCCATATCATCACCACCGCCGTGGAGCATAGCGCCGTACTGGAGGTCTGCAAGGACTGTGAAAAAAACGGCTGGGAGGTGACGTATCTGCGCCCCGATTGCAAAGGACGCATCACTGCCGCCCAGGTGGAAGGGGCGCTGCGGGAGGATACAGTCCTCGTCTCTGTGATGGCGGTCAATAATGAAACGGGCAACGTCTACCCCATCGCGGACATCGCAAAGACGCTCCGCAGCCGCGGCAGCGCGGCGCTGCTCCATACGGACGCCGTCCAGGCGTTTTTGAAGGTTCCGCTCCGCCCCCAGGACTGGGGCGCAGACCTGATCTCCCTCAGCGCCCACAAGATAGGCGGGCCGAAGGGCGTGGGCGCCCTGTACGTCCGCAGGGCGCTGCAAAGCAGGATGCTCCCGCTGCTTTTCGGCGGCGGACAGGAACAAGGCCTGCGTTCCGGTACGGAGGCCACCGCCCAGATTGCCGGCTTTGCCAAGGCCGTGGCGCTGCGGATGCAGGACCTGGACGCCATCCTTGCCCATACCTGCTCCATGCGGGACTATGCCATGGAGCGGTTGCTGTCCATCCCCACTGTGCGCGTCTTGGGGACACCGGAAGCGCCCCATGTGCTGTGCCTGACGCTGCCGGGATACCCGAGCCAGAATCTTGTGGGGGAGCTGGGCAGTCAGGGGATCTGTCTGTCGGCGGGCAGCGCCTGCCACCGGGGGAAGCCCAGTCATGTCGTCGCAGCCCTGGGGCTTTCCAAGAAGGAGGCCGCGGGCGCCTTTCGCGTTAGCTTCAGCGGCGAGACGTCAAAGGAAGAGATCGACGCGCTGTACAGCGCTGTGAGCCGTCATAAGGAGACGCGCTTCCCCATGCTGTGAGGGCGCGCGTTTTTTGAAAAAAGAAGAAAAAAATTCATCACAATAAAACAATAAGGAGAAAATGACATGAGCAACGAACATGCGGATATCACCAATCCCGTCTTAAAGGGGAAGTTGGAGGCACTGCGGATCAAGGAGGACGCCGGACTGCGGGAGGAGGTCTGCAACGAGATTGCCAACACCGCCCGGTTTCTGGCTGTGGCCACGCCCCGGACGGACGCCGCGCCGGACGAACCCAGGTATGATTTCCCGGTGATCACCACCACCGGCCACGGCTACCGCTTCTACCCCGCCTTTACGGACCTGGAGGAGCTGCGTAAGTGGAACGACCTGCCGGGCGTGGAGACCTTGCCCATGACCTTTGACGACTACGCCGTCATGATGGAGCGGGATGAAGAGATCCACGGCATCGTCATCGACCCCTGCGGCGCGAATTTTTCCATGGAACGGGATCTGGTGGACTATCTGAAGGTCCAAAAAGCGTTTGTAGGCAAGGCGGCCATTGAGCAGATGTTCCACCAGCAGGAGGGCGGCGGTGGTGTTCGCGTCGAAGACCCGGAGCCGTACCCGGAGGAGCTGGCCGCGGCGCTGCGGGCATATCTGGATACCGATCCCCATATCCGGCGCGCCTGGCTGCGTCTGATGATCAACGAGGGGGAGACAAGCTATCTTGTGATCGTGGACGCCGCCCAGGGCGATGCGCAGGATGGATTCAGCGGGATCTCCAGCGCGGCGCTGCCCCATGTGGGGGAGCGCTACCTCGATCTGCTCGCGTTGGACGATCCGTTTGCCCGGCGCGCCGTGGAGGGTGTGAAACCGTTTTATACAAAGTGAAAGCGAACCGAAATAGAGAAGGGGGACAGGGCATTTGCCCGGTCCCCCTCAATTATGTTGTTTGAGTGTTTAATTGAGTGATTGAATGCGTGATTGCGGACAGCATCCGTTCAAATGGGGATGCTCCGCCCTTCCTTTCGCCAGTTGGCATATTCCGCTGCGGCGGTGAACAGCGCGTCGGTGGAGGAGTTCAAGGCCGTCTCGCAGGAGTCCTGAACCACGCCGATGATGAAGCCCACGCCTACCACCTGCATGGCCACGTCGTTAGGGATGCCGAACAGGGAGCACGCCAGAGGGATCAGCAGCAGGGAGCCCCCTGCCACGCCCGATGCGCCGCAGGCGGAGACGGCCGCCAAAACACTCAAAATGACCGCCGTGGGCAGATCGACGGCAATGCCCAAGGTATGGACCGTCGCCAGGGTCATGACCGTGATCGTTACAGCTGCGCCGCCCATGTTGATCGTGGCGCCCAGGGGAATGGAGACGGAATAGTTGTCTTCATTTAATTGCAGGGATTTGCAAAGCTCCATATTCACCGGGATATTTGCTGCGGAGGAGCGGGTAAAAAAGGCCGTGATACCGCTTTCCTTCAGGCATTTCAGCACCAGGGGATAGGGATTTTTTCGGATGCAGTAAAATACGATGATGGGATTGACGATGAGAGCGATGGCGGCCATGCAGCCCACAAGGATCAGCAGCAAACGGCCGTACTCGGTAAAGATGGCAAGGCCGCTGGTGGACACGGCGTTATAGACCAGGCCCAGGATACCGAAGGGAGCACAGGAAATGATCCAGCGCACTGCCTGGGTCAAGGCGGCGGACAGGCTGTTCAGCATATCCTTGGTGCCGACGGAGGCTTTGCGCAGGGCGATGCCGAACGCGGCGGCCCATGTGAGCACACCGATATAGTTGGCGTTGGCCATGGCGCTGATGGGGTTTTCCACCACGTTCAGCAGCAGCGTCTGCAACACTGCGCCCACGCCGGAGGCCGCTTTATAGTCTGTGGCTGCGTCCGCCAAGGTGATGGAAACGGGGAAGAGAAAGGAAGTCACCACGGCCGTCAGCGCTGCGAGAAACGTGCCGGCCAGGTACAGGCCGACGATGCGGCCCATGTTGCCGGAGCCGGCCTTTGCCTGGGCCAGGGATGCCATAACCAGTAAGAATACCAATACCGGCGCCACCGCCTTCAGCGCCCCGACGAACAGGGAGCCGAGCAAAGCGATCACGCCGATGCCCGGCACAGCCAGCGCCAGGAGCACGCCTAATACCAGGCCGCACAGGATGCGTTTGATCAGACTGATCTGGTTCCATTTTTGTAGGATCGTTTTCATGGATGTCTTACACCCCTGCAAAGAAAAAGCCCCTTCCCGCAGCGCGGGCAGGCAGCATGCATCATCGTCTGCTCCGGCAAAGGGACAGGTCCCCTTTTGCGCCGCGCAGACATTTGTCCTATGATAGCGAAGGGTAAAGGAAAAGTCAATTTGCAGAAGTGCTAAAAAAGGCGCGCTTTATCTATCGATATCCACAAATGTCTCTGTATAAAACACAATATGGAAACGATTTGTTCTGATAAAGCGGACGAAAGAAAAACGGTCCAGCAGCATGAAGCGCTGCCGGACCACGCGGGAAATATCCGTGCGGAATGTCCAGAGGCGAGACAGTCAGGGGCCTGAGGGTTCAGTCAATCTTCACGAAAGAGCTGTTGCCGGGCGTAGGCCTCGATTGCCGCGCGGGAGGCTTTGACGGAGCCCTGGACAAAATTTGCGTCCCGTCCGCCGCCGCGGCCGTCCAATGCGGCGTTCAAGGCTTTGGCACGGTCCCGCACATCGCCGTCCCGGATCGTGAGGGCGTAGTGATAACCGGCGCCGTCGCTGCCGGAGAGGACCAGGGCGAGGCCACCGCAGGTTTCCTTTACGGCGTCGGCCAGGCGGCGCACGCCGTCGGCGGTCAGGTCAGGCTCAAACAGGCAGATATTCCCATGCTCCCGCAGGCTTTCTGCGATATGCTCCCGGTGCTCCCGCTCCAGCTGGGCGCACCGTACCGCCAACGCGTCCCGCTGGGAAAGGAGCTGGCGTACCGCCGCCGCAGTTTGCAGTGGTTTGGCGGAGAGGGCCGCGGAGACGAGGCTGTTTTGCAGCTGGACGGCGTCAAAATAGGCGTAAGCCCGCCGACCGGCGACGTATTCCACCCGGGTGCCGCCCCGGAGCCTGGTGGAGGATAAAATTTTGATTACGCCCACCTCGCCGGTGCGGCGCACATGGATACCGCAGCAGGCACAGGCGTCCACGCCCGGAATGACCACCAGACGCGCGGGGCCGTCGATCGGGCCCTTGCTGCGGTAATCCAAAGCTGCCAGGGCGTCCGCATCCGGCCAGGAGATCTCCACCGGCAGATCCATCCAGACGGCCTCGTTGGCTACGCGCTCCATTTCGACCAGGTCCGACTCGGTCAGGGGGCCGTTGAAATCGATAAAGGTGCTTTCTTTTCCCATGTGGAAGCCCACGTTGTCGTAGCCATAGCGCTTGTGAATGACGCCGGTCAGGATATGGTCGGCGCTGTGCTGTTGGGTGTAATCGATGCGCCGGGCCATATCGACCCTTCCGCGCACCTTCATGCCGGGCAACAGGGGGCGGTCCACGCGGTGGAGCACGACGCCGTCCTGTTCCTGCACGTCAAGTATGTCGCAGTGCTCCAGGGTACCCAGGTCGCAGGGCTGTCCGCCGCCCTCGGGATAAAAGGCGGTGCGGTCAAGGACGATGTCCCAGGCGTCCGCGCCGGCGTCGCGGCATTCTATCACCGTGGCGGTGAATACGGACAGGCGTGTATTTTCATAATACAGTTTTTCTGTTTCCATGATATCCTCCAGAATGTATAACATTTTCCGGCTGTTGACGGGGTGGTGGCCTGTACCTCCAAGGGCTGCTCGCCCTTGGAACCTCGGTTACTTTCTGTGCGGACAGAAAGTAACCAAAGAGCCGCTTAAGGAGCGGCGAGCAGCGATGCTGCGCCTTCGGCGCGGCATCGCCAGTCGCCGCCCCTTAAGAATCCCTTTTTGTTTTTTTGCGTGCCTATGCTTTCCGCTCCGTTAGCGCGTTGTTTCTGTGCTCAATCCGGTCATTGCTCCCGGTCCCTCCGATCTGCTTTACGGCAGTTAGTGACCGCTTTATTGTATCTAATCACAGATAGGAGGAAGGGAAGGGCAGTGCACCGACGCGTGCTCCCACTTGCGCCGCTCCCCGCTTCGCTGGCCGCTGAGTTGGATGCGTAACGTTTGTGTTGCGTGGATCGCTTTTCCCTCATCCTTCGTTTCTCGTCTTCCGTCTCCCGTAAAAACTCAAATGGAGCCCAGCGCAGCGGGTCGCATTTGATAAGGAAGAAGAAACGGAGTGTGTGTAGTTTTCACAGGCTTTGCCCGCGGAAATGGAACGAAGCGCAATTTCTTCTGGTACCCGCACCACTGAGCGCGAAGCGCGGAAAGAGGAGGAGTACCTCGCGCAAAGCCGCTGTGCGACCGTCAGCAAT
>CANSLL010000017.1 GCA_947647695.1 uncultured Clostridia bacterium
TGTCGATGACCATGCCCTCCACCTGATGGAACATGGGGGAGTGGGTGGCGTCCACTTCGTCCTTGCGGTAGACGCGGCCCGGTGCGATGATGCGGATGGGCAGGTCCATGGTCTCCATGGCGCGCACCTGCATGGGGCTTGTCTGGCTGCGGAGCATCACCCGGCTATCCTCGTCAAAATAGAAGGTATCCGACCAGTCCCGGGAGGGGTGGCCTTCTTCGGCGTTCAGCTTGTCGAAGTTATAAGTGGCCAGCTCCACCTCCGGGCCGTCCAGCACGGTAAAGCCCATGCCCACGAAGATGTCCTTGATCTCATCCAGGGCGATATACATCGGGTGCTTGTGGCCGATCCCGATCGTCTTGCCGGGGAACGTCACGTCTATGGCCTCGGCGCGCAGACGGTTTTCCAGTGCCGCGTCCTCTAACTTGCGGCCGGTCTTTTCCAGGGCGTCCTCCAGGGCGGCGCGGACCTCGTTGGCCAACTGGCCCATGATGGGGCGCTCCTCCGCGGCCAATTTGCCCATTTGCTTGAGCACGGCGGTCAGCTCGCCCTTTTTGCCCAGGTATTTGACCCGCAGCTCGTCCAGGGCGGCGCGGTCCGCCGCGTGGTCCAGGGCGCTGAGGGCCTCCGCCCTGATCTTTGCTAATTGTTCTTTCATAGCGTATACTCCTTTGATTATTCAATATCCTGTTTTTCAAATACTGTCCGTGTAAAGTCCAGATATCGAGTCCCTTGAAAAGACAAACGGCCCCGGTCACCCTCTGCCAGCATCCCGTATGTGCGTCCGGTGACACGCAGCTCCATTCGGTCGCCGCTCTCCACCTGGAAAGTGACGTAGTAGGAGGTGGAGGAGTGGCTGTTCTCTGTGCCGGAGTGATGGGAGACGCTGAGGCGCTTGGCCACCACATCGGCCTCCACGGTGAGCCGAGGGGAGTGGTTGTTTTTGTTCCACTGCCGGATGTTGGAGACGATCACAAAGATAAACACTCCGGCAATCACCAGGAAAAACAGCATGAACATTGCTTCAAAGCCGCCGCTATAGAAAAAACCCATATTCATAGTCTGTGCCCTCCTCTCAAGGTAAATAAAAAAGCCCCCGTCCCGAATCTGGGGACGAAAGGCAAACCTTCCGCGGTACCACCCGCATTTGCGCCCGCAGGCGCACGCTCTTGCCCCGGTAACGGAGGGCGAACCGTCCTGCTCTCGCAGGCTGCTCCCAGGCGAACCAAGCGGCGCATCGCAAAACGGCTTTCAGCCCGTGGCCGTTTCTCTCTAAGGGATGCAAAGGACGCTATTTTCCTGTTCATCGCCGATATCAAGTATCTTTTATACCACAAAGACCGGGGAAAAGCAAGAGATATTTTAGAAAACCGGCGTCTTTTCCGAAGGGCGGTTTACCGTGGGCGGTAAATCGTCCTTGACAATAACGATATTCGATATTATAATCAACCATAGAATAACGATTATCGATAATAAAAAGAGGGGACGCATATGCCGCGGGAAAAATTTCAAACCTTGACGGAGCAGATGTTTTACATTTTGCTGTGTCTGCGCCAGGAGTGCTGCGGGATGGACGTGATGGCGCGGGTGGAGGCGCTGACCGGCGGGCGCGTCAGCGTGGGACCGGGAACGCTGTACAATTTGCTGGAGGAATTTTCCCGGGCGGAGTTGATCTGTGAGACGAAAGCGGAGGGCCGCCGCCGCAATTATCTGTTGACGGAAAAGGGCGAGGCGCTGCTGGAGCGGGAGTACCGGCGCATTTGCGTGCAGGCGGCGGATTACCGCCGCTGTATGAGCGGCGCATGGGAGACGGAGAAGGGAGAGAACAAGAATGAAACGGGATGTCCGGTACTGCCTGGAGCCGTTCCTGTTTTTTGATTACGCTGGCATTGAAGCGCGCCTGACGGCGATGGCGGCCCGGGGCTGGCGTCTGGAGAAGATCGGCAGGCATTTTTGGAAGTACCGCCGCGCGGAGCCGGCCCGGGTGCGCTACGCCGTGACGTATGTGCCGGAGGCGACGGAGTATGCGCCGCTGCCGGTGGAGGAAGCGCTGCAAATGGAGGAATATTGTACGGCGGAAAGCTGGGAAAAGGTGGAGGAATGGTCCCAGATGCAGATTTTCTGCACGGAAGACGAAACGTTGACGCCCATAGAAACGGATGAGGAAGTGCGCCTTGCCGTGATCCACCGGACGATGAAAAAGAGCTTTTTGCCGGCACAGATTGGTGTGTTATGTGTTGTAGGGCTTGTTTTGTTGATGCCTCCTTTGTGGTTTATTTCTTATGATCCAGTTCCAACAATAGCCGACGGGGCATCGCTGTATATTTTGTTTTTATATTTTCTGGTTGTTTTATTGGAGGCTGTGTCACTGGCTGTCTATGAGCAGTGGTATTGCCAATCCAAACGGGCGGTTGCCCGGGGTGGTATATGCGCGCCTGTAGGACCGTGGCGTACCGCGAACAAAGTGATGGTTTATGCGCTGGATGCCAGTTTTCTTTGGTTTGTTGCGGTGATGGTTGGACAGGATCGGAAGATGGGCGTCATGTTTTTAATCGCGGGAGGATTGCTTGCGGCGGGTTGGTTGGTCGTACAGCGGGTGCATAACTGGTTAAGAAAGCGGGGGACCAGGGCATCGGATACGTTTGAATATGGTGTGATGGTTGCGATGGCACTGGCGGTCGGTATTCAATTTTTGTCGAATGGTATCCAGAATACAGAATGGATGAGCAAAACAGAAATAATTGTGGACCAGTATGGTCGTGAGGTCAGAATACATCATGACGAACTGCCGTTGACTGTGGAGGAATTAGGGCAGGGAGATATGTTTCAATATGTGGATTATGACCGGGACATGATCGTGGATACATCTTCGCTGATGTTGGGATATAGCCGTGCATGGCAGGGGTCCCATACAAACCAGAGCGCACCGTCGTTGGAGTACAAGGTGATAAAGGTCCATATGCCGTTTCTATATGATCTGTGCTTATCAAGTTTTACGAAAAATAGGACGTATGATGTGCTGCGTACCGGCGACGAGTACCGCGCGGCAGACCCGGCGCCGTGGGGTGTGGCGGAGGCGTACCAACTGTACGACGGCGGCACGCCGGTCAACGTCTGGGTCGTGGCCGGAGAGCGGCGGATGGCTCGTATGGAATGGAGCTGGACGCCCACGGCGGAGCAGATGGCCCTGGCGGGGCAGCGCCTGCTGGAGGCGTAAAGAAAACCGCCGCCATATCTTGCATCCTGGCACAGAATCCTGTACAATAGATTCTATCATGTACCGGAAAAAAACAGCTGCATGGATGCGGGAAAGGATGATTCTATGAACCAGCGGCAAGCGGCCTACGAAGCGATGAAGGAATGGCTGATTCATCCCCAGGAGCTGGGCAAAGCGCCGTCCAAATTGGAGCACGCAGGGGAATTCGACCTCCACGGACTGCACTATTATATCTTCAAATACAAAAAATCCATGCTGGGACCATGGCTGCTGGGCGTCTGCGGCGGCTACGAGGAGGGAGAGACGGAACACTGCGGCCATGTGTTCAGCGAAATGGAGCCTTATGACAGCGCCACGGCGGAGAAAGAGGCCATTGCCCTGGTGGAAAAGCTGCGCGCGTATCTGATGGAGATGGGCGAACGCCTGGAGCAGCAGGATGGCGGCGATGCGGCGGAGGAGCAGGACGGCAGGGAAGAGGACGAAATGTACGGCCCTTTTGCGGGCTTTGTACTCCTGTCTTCTCCCTTTTGGAATACGGAGCAGTTCAAGGATCAGCTGAAAGCCGATTGGGACATCGATTACCCGCCGGAGGACGGAGAGCAGGCGGCCCACAGTACGGAGGACGGTCCTGCCACGCTGGTGTTCGATGTGGACGGCATGACGGTGGCGGCGTCGCTGATGGAGTTCCCCATCCCGGACGAA
This sequence comes from uncultured Clostridia bacterium, assembly GCA_947647695.1. GTDB lineage: Bacteria > Bacillota > Clostridia > Oscillospirales > Oscillospiraceae > Pseudoscillospira. The sequence continues at coordinate 3,920 of CANSLL010000017.1, forward strand.
GAAGCGGAGTACAACGCCCACTCCAACTTTCTGTGGCCCGGCGCGGTGGACGCAGCCAAGGCGCATACGGCCCATATTATGCTGGCGGTGCTGGGCAAAGATCAGGATCCCAAAAAGCGGGGCGAGCTGTATGTCAAGATTGCATCGGCCTGTCTCAAAGCAAACAACGCCCTGGGAATCTACACCAGCGGCACCGTATTGGAACCCGATTATTTTATCGCTGTGTCGGAGGATTTGAAAGGCGGCGATTTCCCTCTGCTGGACCTGGTGTTTGTGGGATTGTTCCGGGGAGAGAAGGGCGTCTGCGGCTACACCAACGGCCTGCGCGCTTTTGGCAAGGATGAGCTGGAGATCGTGGACAGCGCCCAGCAGCCCAGGGACATCCATATGCTGCTGCTGAACGTGGCAGGCTACCTTGTCGATCAGGATGTGACGCTGCGCGACGGTGAAACGGTGGGCTACACTGCCGAGCAAAAGCTGCCCATTACCCGGTCCGAGGGCGTGAATGTCCCCGGAATGAGTTTGAAGATTGCATTTTGAGCGATATTGATATGGAACGAAGGCGCGGAGCACGGGAGAGAACTGCCGTGCTCCGCTGTGCAAGGAGGAAAACAGGCATGAAACTGGCAACGGCTGCACAAATGAAGGAGACCGACCGCGTCGCCATCGAGGAGCGGGGCATGCCGTCCCTGGAGCTGATGGAGCGCGCGGCGGAGGGCGTCGCCGCGGCGGCGTTGGAGCTGGCGGAGGAAACTGCGCCGCGCTGCGAAAATGCGCAGGGCCAACGGGAAAAGATGCGCTTTCTGCCGGAGGTCCAAGGAGAAGTTATAGTAGGAGACGACCGGGCTGCCTATGTCAAAAACAACAGCGGTCCCTATCGCGCCGCCGTCTTTGTGGGACCCGGCAACAATGGCGGAGACGGTGTTGCGGCGGCGCGCCTGTTGGCGGCGCAGGGCTGGGAGGTGCGCGTCTTCCTTGTGGGCGACCGGGCGAAGCTGACGCCGGACAACGCCGCCATGACGGCGCGCCTCGGCGAGGCGCGCCTGACGCTGGAGGACTATCCGTCCCGGCCTGACGCTCCGTTTTTGGCCTGGTGCGCCGCGTGCGATGTCTTGATCGACGCCCTGTTCGGCGTGGGCCTTTGCCGCGAAGTCGGCGGACTCTACGCCGTGGCCATCGCCCAGATGAATGCCTCCGGCGTTCCCGTGGTGGCGGCGGATATTGCCAGCGGACTGTCGGCGGATACGGGGGAGGTCCTGGGCATCGCCGTCCGTGCGGCGGTGACGGTGACGTTCTCCATGGCAAAAACTGGTCAATTTGTGGACCAGGGCAGCTTGTATACGGGAAAGCTCATCGTCCATGATATCGGCATCCCGGAGGATATCGCGGCCGCGCAGGCATGGGAAACGAAAACGATCGACAGGGCCTTTGTCCGCAGTGCGCTGCCCCGGCGGAAGCCAGACGGTCATAAAGGGAATTTCGGCAAGGACTACATCCTTGCCGGCAGCGTGGGTTTTACAGGCGCGCCGGTGTTTGCGGCAAAGGCGTGTGTGCGCACCGGGGCGGGGCTTGTCACGGTGGGCACGCCGGAGGCGGCGTGGCCCGTGGTGGCGGGGAAATGCCTGGAGGAAATGGTGCAGCCCCTGCCGGAGCACGGAGGGAAACTCAGCGCCGCTGCCCGCGGGAGCATTTTGCAGCAAACGGAGCATTGCGATGCGGTACTCCTCGGACCCGGACTCGGGCGCAGTGAGGAGAGCGACGCGCTGATCTGTACCTTGGCTGAAACGCTGCCGCAGCCCCTTGTTTTGGATGCCGATGGCATAAACGCCATATCGGCGCATATAGATGTGTTTGTATTGAGGCGGCGCGCGGAAGCGGGGTACGTCACAGTGCTTACGCCCCACGACGGGGAGTTTGCCCGGTTGGGCGGGGATCTGGCCCAAGGGGGACGCTTTGCGGCGGCGCGGCGCTTTGCCCGGCAGTACGGCTGCGTCCTGGTACTCAAGGGACACCGCACCATTGTCGCCGCGCCGGACGGCAGGGCAGCGGTCAACACCACGGGCAACTCCGGCATGGCCAAGGGTGGCAGCGGCGACGTGCTGGCGGGCATGATCCTGTCTCTGCTGGGCCAGGGGGCGGACGCCTTTGACGCGGCGTCCGCGGCGGTGTGGCTCCATGGCCGCGCAGGAGACCTGGCTGCGGCGGAGCTGGGGGAGTATGCTATGACGCCATCGGATCTTTTAACAAAGATTGCCGGAGCGATCCGGGAGATTTCACCGGCCGGAACTTGAAAACGGGGAGGAATTCTGACGGTGCGCATGAAAAAAGGACTGTGTGCACTGATGATAAGCCTGCCGCTGCTTTTATGCGCCTGCGGCGTACTGAACGGCGGCAATGACGAAGAAGAAGGGAAAAAAGACGGCGCGCAGCTTTTGCAGGAGGAGTACCAGAGCCTTGCCGGGTGCGATATGACGGCGCGGGTGCGCTGCGATTGGGACGGCGAGGTAACGGACTACACCTTGCGGTGCGTCTGGAACGCCGGAGGCACGTCGTCGGTGGAGGTGCTGGAGCCGGAGCTGCTCCGGGGCGTCCGGGCGGAGTTTGACCGGGAGACGCTGACCCTTGTCTATGACGGCGTCAGCCTGCCCGCCGGTACGCTCAGCGCTGAGGAGCTGTCCCCGGCTCAGTGCCTGCCGATGCTGATGGACGCCATCCGGAAAGGATACATCCTGGAAAAGGGGGCCGAGCAGATCGACGGTCAGGACTGTGCCCGCCTGCTGTTCGACGTGACAGGTGCCGGGGGGAACAAGATCCATGATACCGTCTGGTTTGGCACGGACCATATCCCGGTCCACGCTGAGGTGGAGGTGGACGGAACAGTGGTCTTCACCGTGGACTTTACCGAATTCCAGGTCCAGACGGCGGCGCGGGAGGAGGGCAGCAGCGGCTTGAATGCCGGATCGGTATGAAAAACAAGATCGGGAGCACAGAGCGGCGGCGCTTTGTGCTCCCGTTTTGTACCGGAACTCCCGTTTGAAGAAAAGACACGGAAAAGGAATTGTACCTGCCTGAGATTTGTGATACAATGGCTGCATCGTGGAAAATCATGCAGCTCACGGCGGTGGAAAGTATGCCGGGGGATGCAGGCGGGAGGAAAAATTGCCATGGAACAAGCGCTGCGAAGGACCTGGACCGAGATCGATCTGGATCATTTGCTGTATAATTATCAGACGCTGTGCCGCAGGGTGGGCCCGGACGTCAGGGTCCTGGGCGTGGTCAAAGCGGACGCCTACGGCCACGGCGCGGTGCAGGTGGCGCGGACGCTGGAGGAGGCCGGCGTGGGTTATCTTGCGGTGTCCAGCCTGGATGAGGCGCGGGAGCTGCGCAGCCACGGTGTGTCCGCGCCGGTCCTGATCTTGGGCCACACGCCGCCGGAGCAGGTGGGCGAGCTGATTCGCCTGAAGATCACCCAGACCGTGTCCGCTGAGGCGAAGGCGGAGGAGTACAGCGCCGCCGCCTGCGCCGCAGGCGGCGTGCTCCGTATCCACATCAAACTGGATACGGGGATGTCCCGCCTGGGCTTTCTTTGCCGGGGGGAGCATTTCGAGGGCGGCGTTGCCCGTATTGCTCGTTCCTGTGCGCTGCCCCATCTGGATGCCGAGGGGATCTACACCCATTTTGCGGCCTCCGATGAACCGGGAGAGGACAGCCGGGCGTATACCGAGGAGCAGTTTCAGATGTTCTGCCGCGTGACCAAAGCGCTGGCCGGGCAAGGACGCACCTTTGCCCTGCGCCATTGTGCCAACAGCGGCGCGGTGGCCTATTATCCCCATATGTGGCTTGATATGGTGCGGCCCGGCGTGGTGCTCTACGGCCTGACGGAAATGGCGCAGGAGCTGGGCCTGAAACCTGTCATGCGGCTGAAAACGTGTGTGAGCACCATCAAGACCTATGAGGCGGGTGTCTGTATCAGCTACGGGCGTACCTTCCGAACGGCGCGGCGGACCCGGGTGGGCGTGCTCCCCATCGGCTATGCCGACGGTTTTTTCCGTTGCTTTTCCAACTGCTTTTCCGTGGCTACGGCGGACGGTCCCGCGCCGGTTTTGGGCAGGATCTGTATGGATATGTGCATGGTCGATCTGACCGATTGCCCCCATGTGAACGTGGGGGATACCATTGAGATCTTCGGTGAAAAAAATTCTGCTGGGGATCTTGCGCACATAGCCGGTACGATCCCCTATGAGATCGTCTGCGCCGTGTCCAAGCGTGTGCCGCGGATCTACTATCGCAGCGGCGCGCCTGTGGAACGCAAGCTCTGGATCGGCCAGTGACACCCGGGCGAAAAAGCGCATACAATGGCATAGGGGCCGTGAAGACGGGAATTTCATGCTGCGGCGCAGTATAAATTCCCCCCTTGCGTGGGAGAATGATAGTAATCTCTTCTCTGGTGGGCGGCGCGCATCGCTGTGCCGTGCGAGACGGGAAGAGAGAACTTTTCTTCCGGCGGAGTGTGAGCTTTTTGGATACGAATGTGAAACGGGGAGATATCTATTATGCCGATCTCAGCCCGGTCGTGGGCAGCGAGCAGGGCGGCGTGCGGCCGGTGCTGATCGTCCAGAACGATACGGGCAACCGCTATAGTCCCACGGTGATCGCCGCGGCGATTACATCTCAAGTGAATAAGGCGCGGCTGCCGACACATATTGAGCTGTCTTCCAGGAAATATGGGCTGACAAAGGATTCCGTGGTTTTGCTGGAGCAGATCCGCACCTTGGATAAGCGCCGGCTGCGCGAGAAAATGGGACGGCTGGACCCGGAGCTGATGGAAAAGGTGGATTCTGCCATCGCCGTCAGCTTTGGACTGCCGAACGATAAACTCGTGTAACATGGGCTTGTGCAGCGGCGGTATTCCGTGCTATAATCAATATGGAATACCTTAGCGGCGGAAGCGGCATGGGACGGTACGTTCATTCTGTAAGACAATTGCGGGGCGGATCTCCGCCCCGCAGCTGAGAAAAACGACAGACAAAGGAGAACTGGGATCGTGAAAAAGAGATGGATCTTGCATGTGGCCTGCCTGACGGCAGTGCTTGTATTGGCGATGACCTGCTATGCCGCGGCCGGAAGCGTGGGCTCGGCGGACGACCCTTTGGTTACATACAGTTATTTGAACGATACGTTTAAGAAAGAGGTTTTGGCCGAGGCCAACGGCGGTTTTGTGCTGGTCACGCTGAGCAGCGGTCAGACGCTTCGGGGTGCGGTGGGCACCGAGGTGCTGCTGCGCGTGGGTACGGCCAGCTGTACGGCTTCGTCCGCGCCGGGGCTGATCGATACGACGAATGCCTCCACCCTCAACGACGGCGGCGCGCTGGCGAAAAATCATCTCTATATGATGACCATCGAAGAACGGGGCGTGCGGGCAACTGCCGGCACGGTTAAGCTCCTGGTGCGGGGCAGTTATACCGTCGCTTGAGGAGCTTGAAAAAGGGAATAAAAGCAAAGTGCCTGTGCATACAATGGTACAGGCGTTTTGGACTTGTACTGTCAGGCTGTGAAACGCTCCTGTGTTCCGGCGGCGGTACAGGTCCTTATTTTTTGAGGTGAAGGATAATGGAGGAATATTTGGTCTATTGGAACGGCGCGCCCTGCGGGACGGTGCGTCTGGAGGAGCAGGGACTTTACACAAAGGTCTCCGCCTGCTGCGGCGCGCGGCAGGATTGCTTGTTTTCCCTTATGCTGGAGGGAGCGCGGGGAAGCCTGCTCCTGGGCGTCCCGGAATGGCGGGATGGTTGTTATATGTTCACCCGCACCCTGGCGACGCGGGAGTGGAAGCGGTTGGGCGAGGTGCAGGGCGCGTATCTTGCCTGCCGGGACGGTGTGGATCCTCCGGCGGAGGATGGGGAAGGATGGATCCACCTTGACCGCCCCGAATACTTTTTCCATACCCTGACGCCTCAGCTGGCGGGGCGGGCTGACTGTTGGTGGCGTCAGGGAGAGGACGGACGTTATCTTGCTGTGCCTTTAGAGGACGGCGCGCCGTTTTTGCTGCCCCGGTATTTCTGCTTTGCCCAGGTCCGCCAGCTGTGGGGCCGAAATTACGCTGTGTTCTATTTTGACAGCGGCGACTGCCCCCGCAGCTTTTGACAGTCCGGGAACGGAAAAACTTCTTTTTCCTCTGTACGGCGCTGAGAGAATATGCTATAATAAAAAAACAGGCATATTTTTCCATGGAGCATTGCGCGCGAAAAAGGCTGGCTGCCTGGACCAGCGGTATGACGGAGGAAGCATATGAAGTGTCCTTTTTGCGGTTATAAAGAGAGCAAGGTCGTCGATTCCCGCCCTGCGGAGGAAGGAAGCAGTATCCGCCGCCGACGGGAATGCCTGTCCTGCGGCAAGCGGTTCACGACGTATGAGACGGTGGAGAGTATGCCCATGGTGGTCGTCAAGCGGGACGGCAGCCGTCAGACCTTTGACCGCCGCAAACTGGTCAACGGGATGCTCCGCGCCTGTGAAAAACGCCCGGTCTCCGTGGCCCAGCTGGAGAAGCTCGGCGAGGAGATCGAGCAGGAGCTGCAAAATTCCCTGGAACGGGAGATCAGCACGGAGCGCGTGGGCGAGCTGGCGGTGGAGAAGCTCAAGGGAGTGGACGATGTGGCCTATGTGCGTTTCGCATCGGTTTACCGTCAGTTCAAGGATATCGACAGCTTTATGCGGGAGCTGAACAAGCTCTTGGAAGAGGGTAGGAGCTGACGGAACGGAATAAAAAACAAGCGGCGTTTTACGCGGGGGAGGTCCCTGCGGTAAAGCGCCGCTTTTGGCTTGATTTGGATTGATGCGGTGTGCGTGCAGCTGTTTACTGCACCAGGAGCTTTTCCCCCGCAAGGTAGATGTCTCCCGCGCCTGCGGTGAGGATCAGATCGCCGGGCCGGGCCAGAGTGCGCAGCAGCGCCGTCACCTCATCCAGGGTCCGGCAGTAGTGGGCGCCGGGGATGCGGCCGGCCAGATCCTTGGAGGAAATGCCCAGCGTATCCGTTTCGCGGGCGGCGAAGATCTCCATCAGAATGGCGACATCCGCCAGCTTCAATTCCTCCACGAACTCCTCGAAAAGCGCTTTGGTCCGGGAATAAGTATGGGGCTGGAAAGCGCATACGACACGCCGGTAGCCGAGACTCTTGGCGGTGGTCAGCAGAGCGTGCAGTTCGCCGGGATGGTGGGCGTAATCGTCGTAGACCTCGGCGCCGTTGTAGTTGCCCTTGTGTTCAAAGCGGCGTCCCGCGCCGGTGAAGGTGGCGAGGCCGCGGGCGACAACGTCGCCGCTGATGCCCAGAGCGTGGGCGGCTGCGGCAGCAGCCAGGGCGTTGAGTACATTATGCTGCCCCGGCACCCGCAGGGCAGCGCGGCAGTAAAGCGTGCCGTGATACAGGATATCAAAGGCGGGACAGCCTTGCTTTTCGGTCCGGTTGGCAGCGGTGAAATCGGCATTTTCACTGGAGAGGCCAAAAGTGACAATGGGATGCTCCAGTCCCGCCACAGACGCCATCGCGCCGCTGTCGTCGGCGTTGACGATAACGCTGCCGCCTTCGGGCACCAGTTGGGCAAAGCGGTGGAAAGAGTGCTCCACATCCTCCAGGTCCCGGAAGAAATCGAGGTGGTCCGCTTCTACGTTCAAAATCACGGCCACCGTGGGGAAAAAGCTGAGGAAGGAATTACAGTATTCGCAGGATTCCAGTACGATAGTGTCCCCGTGCCCTACGCGGTAGCCAGAGCCGAGCAGGGGCAGAGTGCCGCCGATCATGATCGTGGGGTCCAGGGCGGCGGCCATGGTGATGTGGGTCATCATGGAGGTTGTGGTGGTCTTGCCGTGGGTGCCGGAGATACATACGGCGTTTTGGTAGCGTCGCATGATGGCGCCCCAAGCCTGGGCCCGCTCAAATACAGGGATGCCGCTGCGGCGGGCCGCGGCGATTTCGGGGTTGTCGTCGTGGACGGCGGCGGTGCGGATGACGTAATCGCATCCGGCGATGTTTTCCGCCCTGTGACCGATAGCGATCTCGATCCCAAGACTGCGCAGATGGTCCAGCGCGGCGCTTTCCCGCATGTCGGAACCGTGGATGGTGATACCGGCGTGGTGGAGCACCTCCGCCAGAGGGGACATGGACACGCCGCCGATGCCGACGAGGTGCGCTTTTTTTCCTGGGATCATATAGGCACGGATATCTTCCATAAAAACCTCCAAAAGCGGCCTGCCCGATGGGGCCGCAGATTTGATAGCGAAGAGAAAGAAAACCGTTTCCCCAAAAGAAACAAAAAAAGATCGATGGGGAATGGTTGCATTTTTGAGCGAAACTATTATAATACTGAAAGAAATGGAGTGCAACAGTTCAGACGCATTTTTTTACGTCCCGGTGGAAAAACGGAATGTTTCCCGCTGCTTTGCGGCGGAGAACGGGTGCATCTGTGGTTAGTATATGCAAAAATGGCGTTTCATTACACGAAGAGAAGGGAGTGAAAGCGATGGAGGCCATACCGGCGGCAGCCAGAGAAGTCCTGGGCCGTTTGACGGAAGGAGGATATGAGGCGTACCTTGTGGGGGGCTGTGTGCGGGATCTGCTGCTGGGCAGGACGCCGGGGGATTGGGATATGACCACCAGTGCCCTGCCGGAGGCGACGATGGCGCTGTTTGCGGGCCATGCCGTCCCCACGGGACTGCGGCACGGTACGGTGACCGTGCGCGCCGGCGGCGCGTCCTTTGAGGTGACCACCTATCGTGTGGACGGCGCCTATGGGGATCATCGCCGCCCGGACACGGTGCGCTTTACGTCCAGCCTCACCGAGGACTTGGGCCGCCGGGACTTTACCGTCAACGCCATGGCTATGGACGCCGGAGGGACGCTGGTCGATCCCTTTGACGGACAACGGGATCTCAAAAACCGGCTTTTGCGCTGTGCCGGCGTCCCGGAGCGGCGTTTGGAGGAGGACGCGCTGCGTATTATGCGGGCGCTGCGCTTTTCTGCGGTGCTGGGCTTCGAGATCGAGGCGGAGACGGACCAGGCCGTCCATCATATGGCGGCGGCGCTGGAGGACATCGCCGCGGAGCGGCTGCGGGAGGAGCTGCTGAAAATGCTTTGCGGCGCGGATGCGGTGCGGGTGCTGCTGGAGTATCCCGACGTGCTGGGCGTGTTCCTGCCGGAGCTGCTGCCGGCGGTGGGCCTGGACCAGCGCAACCGTCATCACTGCTACACCGTCTGGGAGCATACGGCCCGCAGCGTGGGACATATCCCGCCGGAGCCGGTGCTGCGTATGACGATGCTGCTCCACGATTTGGGCAAGCCCGCCTGTATGACGGTAGACGAGGCGGGGGAGGGCCATTTCAAGGGGCACGCCGGTGTCAGCCACAGTCTGGCAAAGCAGATTTTGACGCGGCTGCGGTTTGACAACGACAGCGCGGCGCAGATCGAAAAGCTCGTCAAGTGGCATGACGCGCCCATCGAACCGGCGGAGCGCGCCATGCGCCGGGCGCTGAACAAAATGGGCGCGGAGGGGGTGCGGGCGCTGCTGGCGGTCAAGCGCGCGGACAACCTGGCCCAGGCGCCGGCGTATCTGGGGCGGCAGCAGGAGATCGACGCGCTGGAGGCGCTGCTGGCCCAGGTATTGGCCCGGGACGACTGCTTTTCCCTCCGCCAGCTGGCTGTCGATGGCCATGACCTGGTGGCTTTGGGCTATCAGGGCCGGGAGATCGGCCAAAAGCTCCGGTGGCTGCTGGACGCAGTGGTGGACGGGCGGCTGGAGAATGAGCGGGAGGGGCTGCTTGCCGCTTTGCGCGGCGGAGAAGAAGAGGTCAAATAAGAAAGCAAAAAGGGTTATACAGGAAATGGGGCGAAGCGTTGAACCGGTTTCACACGGCAGAAATAGAACGGATCGTCGCCGCCGCCCAAGGTGAGAAGATACCGCCCGAATTGCCGGGCGTGATCTATTCCTTGGGCCGGGACGCAACGGGGGAGGAAGAGTATGCGTATGCTTTTGCACTGCTGGCCCGTCTGGCCGGCCATCCCTCGGCCTTTGTGGCGTCTATGGCGGTCTTGTCGTTTTCCCTGCTGGCGGTATATCACGGGCATTTGGCGCGGGAGGTTGTAGAACCGCTGATTCAAAACGTATGGGAACGGGCGGAAGGGCCGGATCAGATGCGGATACAGGATGCTGTGGAGGATATCAACCAGGCGCTGGGATGGGGCCTCGCAATGGGAGCGCCCAGCGTGGGCGGCGGCGCTGAAAAGACGTAAACACTTGCCCGGAGCGATGTCAAGGGTTCCTCCGGTATTGTCGTTTTATACTGTTACCGGGAACAAAACCGGCGTCTGTAAGGAAAAGAACAGACGCCGGTTGCATTTTACGTTATGTACGCTGTCCGCCATCCAGCAGCGGCGGAAGCTCGGAAAGATCGTGGATCATGTAATCGATCGGCGGTGCGGCGGGCTTTTCCAACCTGTGGGGATTGAACCAGCAGACGGGAATCCCTGCGTTGACGCCGCCCTGGATATCGCTGGTGAGGGAATCGCCGATCAGTAGGCAGTTACTTTTCGTAATACCGGGGATGCGGGAGAAGACATGGTCAAAAAAGCGTTTGTCCGGCTTTTCATAGCCGGCAGTCTCGGAGACAAAGGACCCTTCGATGTAAGGCATCAGCAGGGACTGGCGCATACGGTTCGTGTGGACGGCCTCCACGGAATTGGTGAGGATGAACAGCCGGTGGGTACGGCTCAACCGGCGGCAAGTCTCCTCCGCGCCGGGGACGAGAAAGCTGCCTGTACCGAGGAAAGAGAGAAAGTCCCGGTTGACGGCGGCGGGGTCTTCCTTGCGGCGGTAGTGGTCCAGGAACAGGCGGAAGCGTTCCACCTTCAAAAATTCCTTGGTGATCGTTCCCTGTTCCAACGCCCGCCACAAGGGTTGATTAAAGGTCTCAAAAACCGCGTGGCTCTCCTCGGAACAGGGAAAGTTGTATTTTGCACACAGCATGGTAAAAGCCCGCTGGCCGTTGCGCTGAAAATCAAACAGGGTATCGTCTGCGTCAAAGAGCAAATAGGGATATCGTTCCATGGTCCGGCCGCTCCTTTTTACACGTTTTTCCTCTATCAGTATATCATAGGCGCTGCGGCGGCACAAGCACAATTTGCTGCGGCAGGGAATAGGATAAAACAGCGGAAGTCAGGCCACAGGTCTGACGGACGCTGTCTGACAGACGGAGGGAGAAGCGTGGAACAGACTTTTTTTGTGGCGGGCGGCGACTCCCGCCAGCGGGCTATTGTGCGTATGCTGAAACAACGTGGCTGCACGGCCCATGTTTTTGGTTTTGAAAAAGAGGACCGGCTGACGCCGGAAATCGCAGCGCGGCTGGGCGCGGCGGATACAATCCTTTTGCCCCTGCCTGCGGCGGGGGCGGACGGCGCGCTCAACGCGCCTTCGATGGAGAAAAAACTCCCCCTGGAAATGCTGTGGTCCCTGCTGCATCCGAAGCAGAAGATTTTCGGCGGGATGCTCACCGACCAGCAGCTGCGCAGCGCAGCGGAATATAATCTGCTCCCGATCGATTATTTCAAGCGGGAGGAGTTTGTTTTGCGCAACGCGTACATCACCGCCGAAGGCGCGCTGGAATTGACGCTGGACCGTTTGCCCTGTGTGATCCAGGGGCTTCCGTGTCTGATCTTAGGCTATGGGCGCATCGGGAAGTTTTTGGCGACGCTGCTGCGCAGCCTGGGCGCTCAAGTCACCGTGGCGGCGAGAAAGGGCAAGGACCTGGTTCAGGCCCAGCTGGACGGCTGCGCCGCCTGCCCCTTGGGGCAGATCGAGACGGTGCTGCCTTGCCAGCGCGTCATTTACAATACGATACCGTGTCTGGTCCTGGACGGCTGCGCCCTGTCCCTGCTGGGGCCGGAAAGCCTCTGCATCGATTTGGCGTCAAAGCCTGGGGGGATCGATTTTGCCGCGGCCAAGCGGCTGAAGATCGATGCGGTCTGGGCGTTGAGCCTGCCGGGAAAGATTGCCCCGGATTCTGCGGGGGCGGCCATCCTGGATACGGTCTTTCAAATCTTGACAGAACAGGAGGTGTCTGCTTGAGAAAAGAAACGCTGGGATTCGCTTTTTGCGGGTCCTTCTGCACCCATAAGCGGGTTCTGGAGGAGTATCTGCGTCTGACCGGAGAGTACGAAACGGTGATCCCGATCCTCTCGGAGATCTCTGCGGAAACGGATACGCGCTTTGGCGCGGCAGCAGAGTTCCTGCATACCATTGAAGAAGCGGCCGGCCGCGCGGCGGTGCGGACCATTCCGGCGGCGGAGCCGGTTGGACCGAAGAAGCTGCTGGACGTTTTGGTGGTTGCGCCCTGCACGGGCAACACCATCGGAAAGCTGGCCAACGGCATTACGGATTCCGCGGTCACGCTGGCGGTAAAGGCGCATCTGCGCAACAACCGTCCGGTGGTGCTGGCGGTGTCCAGCAATGACGCTCTGTCGGCCAATGCGGAGAATATCGGGAAGCTGCTGGTGCGGAAGAATTACTATTTCGTTCCCTTTGGGCAGGATGATCCTGTGGGGAAACCATGTTCTCTGGTGGCCGATATGAGTAAGATCGGCGAGACCGTCGCTGAGGCGCTAAAGGGAAAGCAGCTGCAGCCTTTGCTGCTGCGTGAATAACGGACAGATAAAAGCAGCCTGAACGATTCCGTTCAGGCTGCTTGCTGCGTCAAAAAGGTGCTGTGCCTCTTTTTGAATTTTAGCCCTTTCCCGCCACTTTTTCAAGAGGACGTACCGCCTGGCTGCGGCGGCTGGACCGTATCCCGGCGGCTGCAACTGCATTCGTGATCGGTACGCTGCTTGGATGTAGCGTTGCAGCGGCCCACCTTGTATTTGGGACAATCTGTGCAGTCCAGACGTCCACAAACTCTTCTGTTTACCTGCATAATATTTCCTCCTTTTTGTCAGTCCGCGATATGGCGCAGTTCATAGGGCGTGGTCTGATAGACATAGTAGTTCAACCAGTTGCTGTACAGCAGCTGGGCAGCGCTGCGCCAGCGTACCAGGGGAGACTGGGCAGGGTCGTCGTGGGGGAAATAGTTTTCCGGCACATGGATGGCCTTTCCTGCGTCTACATCGCGGAAGTATTCCCGTGCCAGAGTGTCCGGGTCATATTCCGGGTGACCCATTACAAAAAACTGGCGGCTGTCCCTTGATTTTACGGCGAATACGCCGGCCTTGGCCGAAGTGGCCATCAGCTCCAGGGAGGGGACGCGTAAAATTTCGTTTTGGGGGATTTCGGTCCAGCGGGAATGGGGCGCGAAAAACACATCGTCAAATCCGCGGAAAAACGGGGAGTTGTGTTTGATCACGGTGTGCTCAAATACGCCGAATAACTTTTCCGGCAGCTGCCGTTTCTGCAAGCCGTAATGATAGTACAGCCCCGCCTGGGCGCCCCAGCAAATATGTAGGGTACAATGGACATTGCGGCGAGTCCAGGCCAGGATTTTGCACAGCTCGTCCCAATAGTCCACGTCCTCAAAGTCCAGATTTTCTACCGGCGCGCCGGTAATGATCATACCGTCGTAATAGTTTTGCCGGATCTCGTCAAAGGTGCGGTAAAAGGACTCTAAATGTGCTTCATTGACATTTTTCGCTTCGTGACTGACGACCTGCAGCAGTTCCACATCGATCTGCAGCGGGGTATTGGCGAGCTTGCGCAGCAGTTGGGTTTCGGTGGTGATCTTTGTGGGCATCAGGTTCAGGATGACCAGCTTCAGCGGACGGATGTCCTGATGCAGCGCGCGGTGCTCTGTCATAACGAAGATGTTCTCGGCCTCCAGCGTTGCCGTGGCGGGCAGAGAATCGGGGATGCGAATGGGCATGTTTTCACTTCCTTGCGCAAGGTTTCCTCTACTTTACCACACCGCCGGAAAATCTTCAAGAGATAGTGGCGGCGGTCCGGTTAAAAAGCGC
>CANSLL010000018.1 GCA_947647695.1 uncultured Clostridia bacterium
CGGCCCCGGCGACCCGTCCGAACCCGGACGCGCCCGCGCCGGCGGCGCCCACGTCCCCGGCGCGCTCGGTCTCCTCCGTCACGCGCCGGATCTGACGCTCGGTCTCCCGGGCGGCCCGTGTGACCTCGTTGAGGTTGCGGCGGATGTTGTCGTAGTTTGCCTGGGCCGCCTCATAGCGCAGGCGGTCCGCAGCGCTGCCGGTCGCTAAAAACTGCCGCTGGGCCTCCCGCAGCTGGCGCTGGGCGGCGGTGGTATCCACCCGCAACTGGGCGCGGTTGCGGTTCAGGGCCGTCAGATCGGCCTGCAAGGCGTCCACGTCCCGGGAAAACGCCCGCGTGTGATCGGCCATGCGGCGGACCACGTCGCTGTAGCGGTCCTCCGCTCGGATGAGTATGGATGATTCTGGCATAGGTCGCCTCCTAAAGGGTTTTTTTCAAAAATGGCTGTTCGGCCCAAATCTCCTTGACATCTCTTTTGTAAAGACTGTATAATGGCTTTGACAGGAGGGGAAATCATATGTTTGATGCAGAAGAATTGCAGGTATTAAAGGACATGGAAGCGCGCACAGACGCGCGGTTTGAAGCAGTGGACAAGCGGTTGGACGCAGTGGACAAACGGTTGGACGCAGTGGACAAACGGTTGGATGCAGTGGACAACCGGTTGGACGCAGTGGACAAACGGTTGGACGCAATCGACAAGCGGTTCGATGACATGGAAGCGCGCACAGACGCACGGTTTGAAGCAGTGGACAAGCGGTTCGATGACATGGAAGCGCGCATGGACGCGCGGTTCCAGGATATGGAGGACCGCATGGACGCGCGGTTCCAGGACGTGGAGGACCGCTTTTCCGCACAACTCAAGGAAATGGAAGAGCGCATCATCGCACAGTCCGCCGCCAATATGCGCGTGCTTCTGGAAAGCTATGTGGAGCCTAAATTCAACCTTTTAGCCGAAGGACAGAAAATGCTTCTGGAAACGATGGCCCCCAAAAGCAGGGTCGAGCAGCTGGAAGATGAAGTCGCCTTTATGAAGCAGGTCATTAAGGCGATGTCCCAGGATATTGCAGAACTAAAAAAAGCCCAGTGACCATGCCGCCCCTTACGGGGCGGCTTTTTTACCGCCTCCGATTGTCTAACTCATAGGATGCCAGCGCATAGGCGAGGTCGCGGCCGCCGGCGCTCATGGACCAGTACATCTCCGGCGTCCAGTGATGATGCGTAAACAGGTAGTACAAGAGCGCCAGCTCCCCGTCGCTGCCATCCCTCAGTCGTTTTTTATCTCTTCCACCGTCCTGCGGCGGAACCCGGACAGCCGCTCGATCTCCGCGCTCAGGTCCTCGATCTCCCCCGGCAGCAGCAGCGCCTGGATCGCCTCCAGCGGCGTGGGCGCGCCGTAATGCTGCTGCAATTCGCTGGACCGCAGATCCGGCTCCGCGCACCCGGCCAGCAGAATATGGACCGCCTGGGCGTCCTCCTTCATACGGCGGATGTCCTGGACCCGCCCATAGGGCAGCGCTTGCAGGGTAAAGACCACAGGCTCCCCCGCCAGCACGCTCAGACGCTTGACCTCAAAGCGCGCCCGGGGCAGGTCCCTGCGCACGTCCGGGGCGTCCGCATCCATCAAAAAACGCAAAATATCCATTATGACGCCTCCAAAAACTTATGACTCATGAACGTAAACGGCACTTCCTGCTTGATGATCTGCCCCGCTTCAAAACTCTGGACGGGCACCTCGTCAAAGGACACGCCGTAGATCGCAACCCGGGTCGTGCCGGGGCTGTCGGGATCGTCCAGGGCGCCCACAAAGGTCGCGCGCTCGTCCTTGCCCTGGGCCAGGGCGTCGGCATAGGCGCGCCAGCGGTTGGTCACGGCGTAGATGCCGATGGTCCCGGTCCCCTTGGCGCTGGTGGTCTTGCTGTCGGTGATAAACTGCCCGCACAATGCCACCTCTTCCTTGTTCTTGGTGTACTTCGCCTCAAACTTGTAGCACTCCGCAATCAATTCGTTGTCCCACCAAAGATTGCCGTAGGTGCCGCTGGCCACTCGTTTTGCTTCCAACATCAAAGCGTCCCTCCCATCGTCAAGCCAACGCAGAAATCCTCCATCGCGTCAAGGATGGTGCCCCGAAGCGCAAAGAAGGTCTCGCTGCCCGTATCCGCTTTTGCGATCTCGTCGTCCGACATGGACGCCACGTCCGCGCCGTGGTCCTTGAGCCAGGCGCGCTGGGCCTCCAGGTCGATCCCGGCGCTGGCGCTGCCGGAGGACAGCACGTCCGCCGCCTCCAGGCTTGCCAGGAACGCCTGGAGGGTGGAGACCAGCAACATTTTGTTTGCGTAGCTGTTGCCGCGCCCCACAAAGGAATCCTCGATCAGGCGCATGGCGTAGCTGCGGATCAGGTCCACCGCCTCCACCACCTTGATCTTTTTCAATCCCGCGCTCTGCCCGGCGGGCACGGTGGTCATGCTGTTGACCGCCCGGGACAGCTTCGCCTTGACGCCGTCGTGGACCAGGATCAGCTTGCCCGCGTCGATGGCGGCGTCCATATCCTCCACGGCGTCCACCGCGGCGACCTCCTCCAGCGGCGCAAAGGTCGCGCTGCTGGACAGGTCCGCGCTGGCCAAAATCCCGGCGATGCGGGCGCAGTAGGCCGCGCCGGTATACGTTGCGCCGCCCGCCACGATGCCCGACGCGCTGAAATTGACCACGGCCATATCGTCCGCCGCATAGTCCGCCGCCACGAGCTTGCCGACAAAATAGCCGTTGCGTGCCCGGGTCAGCCATGATTTGACCGCCGCCGCTTCCTCCGCCGTCATATCCGGGGGACCGGCGATGTAATCCACCTCCGCCGCCGCAAAGGCCGCCGCGCCGTCGGCGACGATGTCCGCCTCCGCTCCTGCCGCCATCACCGACAGCAGCACCTTTGCCGGACGCCGTCCCCGGCTGCCGCGCAGCGCTTGCAGGACATACGCCCGATTCTCAGCGCTCAGGCCGGACGGCAGGTCCGTCTCGTCCGATGCCGTGTAGGTCCCGGCGGCCACGCCGTCGTCCCGCAGGATCAGCCCGACGACGCCGTTTTTCAGCCGCGCGGTCACGGCTTCCGCCGCGCGCTGGAACGTAAATGTAATGCGTGGTGCTCCCATGAAAAATCACTCCGTTTCGTTTTTTGTTTTTGTTTGTATCCGCAGATGGGCCCGCTCTAAGAGCTGGGCCGTGTCCGCCTTGGCGATGCGGTCGTCGTCCCACGACAGGGGGACCGTCAGCTCCGCGTAGTCTGTCCCTACGGCGGCCTTGACCGTGCCAATATCCAGCACCCGGTCCCCCACCGGCAGGCCGGGCGCGGAAAAGCGCTCCATGGCCCAGTCCGCCATCGCCCCCATCACGTCCCGGTCCGCTTTGTGGTAGCCGTCCACCGGACAGAACAGCAGGACCGTCAGGTCCATGGACCGGGCCACGGTGCGCAAGGTCCGCAGGGCCATCGTCTCGCCGGACAGGGCGACCATGGCCGAAGGGCGCTGGAACTGGGTTGGGACCAGGTCGTGATAGACCGCTTCCAGACCGGGGAACAGCGCCCGCAGCTCCGCCTCCGCCGCTGCGATGATCTCCGCACGCGTCACCATGTCACATGCCTCCTAAGACCCGCCCCATCTCCCGTTCGATCTGCTCCGCCGCAGCGGCGGCGATCTGCCCGGTGGGCGTGGTGAGATACATGTGCTTGCCCGGCACGAAGGACACCGCCGCCCGGCTGGGCCTGCTGCGCTTTGCCGTGCCGGACGCGGGGCGGACCCGGTGTCCGTTCTCGATGGCGTTTGTCACATAGCCCACGGGGTAGAGCCTGCGCCCGGTCCCAGTATACGTCCCGGCCTTGGGCCGCACGGCGGCGTACCCGCCCCGGCTGCCCAAATAAACAGACTGCCAGTCTTGAACCTTGCCGCTGCCGCCGATCTTCGCCTGGACGGCGGACAGGGCCTGACCGCCCGCATCCTCCAGCACCCGCCGCCGGACCTCGCCCAGCCGGGCAACGCTTCCTTCCAACCGGCGGGCGATCTCTTCCAAATCGTTCCTCACAGGTCCTCCTTCCGCACAACCTCGTACTCCGTTTGTGTCTCGTCCAGCCCATGGGCCAGCTGCACCTCGTACACGGTACCGCCCGCGTCCACCAGCGCACCCCGCGTCAGGACGACCGCCTTCGGCGTCACCAGCACATAAGCGATCCGGTTGACCGCGTAGGGGTCCAGCTGCTCGTGCTGCAAGTCCTGCCGCCCATACCGCTCCGCCAAAATCGCCGGGAAGACCAGTCCGCCGCCGGGCAGGTTCACGTCTCCCACGCAGCGCACCGGCTCCACCAGCGCGCCCGTCACCAGCAGGTGTCCGCGCCCCTTGGGATGGGTGCGGATGTCCGTCAAAAATACATGACGGCCCCGCCAGCGCAAGGCGTCCGTAAGGCGGAGCGCCTGGCGGCGCAGTACGAGCTGCACCCCCGGCGCGCTGACGCTGGTGCGGGAAAAGACCACCCGCCCCGCCGTGGGCTGTACGTTTCCCCACACCCTCCGGCACGGCTCCCAGGTGAGGACGCCGGGCGACGACGTCAGCGCGAGCACCTCCAAGCGCTCCCGCAAATCTCCGCAGGTCCACCGCGCCTCCGCCATCACTGCGTCTCCCCTGGGCCGCCGCCCCGGACGGGCGGCCCGGACAGCTTGAGCTGATTGAGGATGCGCCGGAAGGCGGGGTTTTCCTGGACCGCGCCGCCCACGGACATCATGTCCCGCCGGTCGTAGGCTTCCAGGACCAGGGCGTCGACCAGCAGGTCATACTGGGCCCGCCGGGGGCTGTCCGCTTCCGGCTCCGCGACGCCGCTCTGGGTCAGATACGCCAGGGCGGCGCCGTACAGGCTGTCGATCAGGGCCGACTCCGCCGCGTCCAGCTCCTCCGGCGCGATGCGGCAATAGGTCAGCAGCGCGGCCCGGCGCGCCTGGGCCGCCTTTGTGGTCCGGCTTGCCATCACGCGCCGCCTCAGCCCTTGGTCCCGCCGCCGGACGCGCCGGCGTCCCCACTGCCGGAGGCCTGGGCCGCCGGGTCGATGTAGCCGTTGACAAAGGCGTCGCCGTCGCGCGCGGTGCAGTCGTCCCGCAAACTGCCGCGCCAGATGGTCAGGTCCTGCTCAAAGGCGTTCAGCTCGCCCACCGAGGCGGTATCGGACACCTTCAGGGTAAACTGGCGGCGGTCCCAATAGACGACGCCCTCGCGCAGGTCGCCGAGAATCATGGGGATTTTCGTGCCCTTCGTGGGGATCGTATCGTTGTCGTAGGTCTTGACCGGGAGGATATGCGGTCCGATGCAAAGCTGGAGCTTTTTCGGCTCCGCCGGATCGCGGCCCAGCAAATACCGGCCCGTGGTATCCTTGAGCGTACCCAGCCAGGCCAGACCGTCGTCGTTGGTGATGAGCTTGGACGTGGCGCGGAAGGCGCTGCCTAACTTGATCCACGCGTTCAAAATGCCGTCCAAGTCGGAAAGGTCCGCCGCCGTCTTGGCCGCCACCACGGCGAGGATTTCCTTGTTCGCCGTGACCCGCGCCTCGTCCGCCAGCCACGTCTCCGCCGTGGCCACGATCGCCGCGTCGTTGTCCTCCAGCAGCTCGTTGGTCACGGGCAGATAGCCGCCGCGCTTTTTCACGTTGTAGCTCATGATGCCGAACTGGGGCGTGGCGGTCTTGCCATACGCGCCGCCCTCGTCCACTGCGGCAAACCCCTGGTGCTGGGCGCGCTTCTTGTAGGGACGCCGCCCGGACCGGGCGCTGACGGGGACCACCGTGACCTCGTCGAGCAAGCTGTCCCGGCTCTCGCGCAAGGCGATGATCCTTGCGGTGATGTCCTGGGGGACGACATAGCCGCCGTCCGCGTCCACGCCGCCCTGGAGGAAGTCCCCCGCCGCCTTGTCCACCCGGAACCGGTCGCGGGCCGCGCCGGCAAAGGCTTTTACCGCGTCCTCATACCCGCCGGGCGCGCCCCTTTCCCCGCCGGGACCGGGCGCGGGACCATCCCCAAAGGACGGGGCGAAGCGGCCCTCCTCGGCCAGCTGCTTTTCCGCCGCGTCGATCTGGGCGTTCAGCTTGTCCACCTCGTCCATCCTGGCCTGGTGGGCGTCCAGCTCCTTTGCCTCCAACAGCGCCTTTGCCTCCGCCAGCACACCGGCGCGTTGGCTTTTCAGCTCGTAAATTTCCTGCAATGTCATGCCTTCAAACCTCCATATCGTTTTTCTTCCAGCCTCAGCAGGCGCAGCGCCTGCAAAAACCGCTCCTTCTCATCGGTCCGGGACGCCGCCGCGTCCTTGACCACGCCCGCGCCCCGCTGGGCGGGGACCGCCACAAAGCTGACCTCGTAGGCGTCCGCGATGTCCTCAAGGTCCCTGTGGCAGACCTGATCGCCATACGTCCGGCCGGGGACGTGCTCGCAGTACGTCTCCGGCTCCGCCGCGCCGCAGATGGAGCACACCCGCCGCCGGACCGCGCAGGCCACGCTGACCTCCCGCAAAATCCCCGCCTCGATGGCGGCGATGGTGGGCGCGGAATCGGGCGTGCGCAGCAGGTACGCCCGCAGCATCAGGCGGCGCGTCCCGTTCTCGACCTCCACGGACGCCCCGTAGACGCGGGCCGTCTGGGCCGTGGCGGACCAGAGATGGTCGATCAGCATGGTCTTGCCCACATACAGGTCCGCTAACTGCGTCAGGGCCGTTTCGGTAAAGCGCTCAAAATCCCGGTCCACCTGGTCGTCGCACGCGCAGATGCGAAAGGCAAAGACCTCGTCCGCCGCCAAGGGACGCAGCGTCTGGGCGTTGATGAGGGCCAGCTCCGCGCTGTCCGCCCGTCCGCCCTCGATCCGGCCCGCTTTTCTTACGATCTCGTTTTCGTTCACACTTTCACTCCCTTCTCAACGCTCAAAAAACGAAACGCTCAAAAAAACCGGAGCAGGCAGCGTTGTGACCGCTACCGGCTCCGGCCTTATTGGCTCTGGCCTGGGTTTGCCGCTCTGGCGCGGCTGATCTCCTCCCAACTGTCCAGCGGCACATAGTTCAGCGACGCCCGCCGCGCGCCGCCGCCCGGCACCCGGGGCAGGTCCTCTAAGTCGCGGATGTCGTCCACGGAGTAGACCCCGGCCTCCGCCATTTTGCTGTACCACGCGGCCTGGGCCGCGGTGTCGCCCTGGAGGTAGACCTTCAGCTCCCGCTTGATCCGCAGTCCAGACCGCCGGTCTCCCGGCAACAGCAGCTTATTGGTGTCCTCCTGGTTCCATTGGGTGATGTCCGGGAGCTTGGAGTATTTCACGAACTCCAGACTGTTTTGCTCGTTGCTGGCGTAGCTCTCCTTGCCCGCATAGACGAGATGGAGGGGCACGCCGAAATACCGGCAGATGTCCGCCACCCGGACCTCCTTGCTCTCCACAAACTGGGCGTCGGCGCTGGTCACGGACAGGGGCTGGTATTTCAGGCCCAGATCCAGCACCGCCGTGCGAAAGGCGTTGCCCGGTCCCGTGTACATCCGCTCCCAGTCGTCCCGCACCACGTCCTTGGCGCGGCGCTGCACAGCGACGCCGTCCGCGCCGCGCACCTCCACATAACCGTTCAGGTCCGCGTCGGCGGTCAGCACGCCGGAGGGCCTGCCGGAATTTTTATAAAAGCTCTCCTCGTACTGTCCGGCGGCCCGCTCGATGCCGATGGTCTGGGCCGCCCGGGCCAGTACGGACACGCCGTGGACGCCGTCGGTGGAAAAGCCCTTGTAGTGGATCACGTCCTCCGGCGGCAGGTACCAGAGCCGTCCCGTGCGGGGATCGGTGAAACGGTACCAGAGGCGGTACTTGAGATCGAAACAGGGCCGCACCCGCTCCGGCGGCAGGGGGATGCGCTCTGCGACCCGTCCGTTGACCCGGTGGAGCCAGGCGTAGGCGTTGCCCTTGAGGTCCTGGTTGACCGCCATGAGGCGCTGAAAGTCATAATTGCTCATGGCCTCGTTGGCCTGTCCCCACAGCACGTCCGAAAGGTAGTGGTCCCGGACGCGCTCCTTTGTGTTCTCGTTGAGCAGATACACCGGCAGCACCGCCATGACGCCGCTGCGCACCTCCACGCACCGGCAGACGGTGGAGACTTTCATGGCCGTGTCCGTGGAAGACGCAGCTGCGCCGGGCCAGGGCGCGGCGTCCGTCAGGTCCAGGACCGGCGTCTCCGTCCGGGCCGCTTTGCGCACGCCGCGCCGGAAGGCCCCTGCAAAGATCATGCGCCGTCCCCTCCGCTCCGCGCCGCCAGGACGCCGTAGAGGATCGACAGCGCCCCGGCCGTCAGCAGCCCGTGGGCCGCGCCCCACAGCAGCGCTGCGCCGGCCACGATGCACACCGCGCCGGCGCACAGCAGCGCGTCCGGCAGGGCGCTCATCCAAAAACCTTTTTTCTTCAAAAAAACCACCTCCAAAAAAATAGCCGCACGCTGTATCCGGGACTGTGCCGGACGCACAGGGAAAAAAGAGAACCTGCCAAAGGACATGGACCGTGAAAACAAGGCAGAAAGGAAAACCCTGCGCGCCCGGCACGGTCCCGGCGTTACAGCGTATACTCGCCCGACGCGATGCGGTCTTGTAGCGTGGGGCTGCTTTGATGGACCAGCGCCCGGGCCAGGGCGTTCATCACCGCGGCCACCGGGTCGATGCGTTCGGCGTCGTCCTTGTGGCGCTTGGATAGCTTGATGTCGCCGTAGTTGTTGGCCACCTCCTCGGCGTTGGCCAGGCAGCAGAGAAACAGCGGGTTTTCCTCGATCACGACGCGTCCCTGGAGCAACAGCTCCCGAAACCCCTTTACGGCCAGGTTTTGCCCCGCGCAGGTCTGGGAAATCTCCACGCAAAAATCGTCCCGTCCCCGCTCGCCGCACAGCTTGATGGCCAGGTCCGTGGCGTTGTGACCGTCATAGTCCACCTCCCGAACCTGCCAGCGGTGGAGCCGTTCGTTTTCGCTGATCCAGTTGTCCACATAGCTGTTGTCCGTCACGTCGCCGGGCGTCAGGGTGCAGTAGCCGCCCTTCGCCCAGTCGATGTAGGGCAGGCGGTCCGTCCGCTCATGCTGGGCGGCGCGGTTCTCGGGCATCAAGCCGTGACCCTTGACCGCCACGCGTCCGTCCGGGAGCAGGAACACCGCGCCCACGCCGCTCAGGTCGATGCGCTTGCCCAGGTCGAACCCGCACCAGCAGGGCAGGCCGTCCGTCAGGGCGGCAAACGCTTCCCGGCTCGCCTGGGCCGCCCGGGCCAGGGCCATCAAATGCTCGTCAAGGTACCGGTTGACGCTGCCGGTCTGCCAAAGGCACATCCGGCGGGTGAGAAAGGACCGTATCTTGTGGGGATCGTTGGCCCCGTAGGCCGCGGTGTACTCCGAGACGATCTGCCGCAGCAAATAGGCGCTGTAATCGTTGGGATAGCGAAGGCAGGGATTCGCCTTGGCCCACAGCCGCCGGTCGTGGGGATCGTCGCCGCTGTCCAGCTCCCGGATCATGACAAAATAGCTCTCGTCCGTCACGTCGCCGCTTAGGATGCGCTTTGCCAGTTCTTCCTCCCGGTAGCAGGGCTTGCGCTGGGCGTCGTCGCCTGCGGTGGTGATCACGTCCAGCAGCGATTGGGGCCGCTTACCGAAGGAATTGAGCCCCAGGTCGTAGATGTCCGACGTGGGATGGGCATGGTACTCGTCCACAACGTAGTACGACGGCGCGCCGGAGTCTTTGTTTTTGGTCTCCTTGCTCAGCGCCCGCATGGACCCGCCCCGCGTCCGGTGAACGACGGGGTTTGCTTTGGGGATGCACAGCCGCTTTGCCAGGGCTGGCGACGCCGCGGCGATCTTTTTGGCATCGCCGAAGACGCGCATGGCCTGGGTCCGGTCCACCGCCGCGCACAACACCTCCGGCTCCGCCTCAAAGACCGCCAAGTCCTCCCGGTAGGGCGGATACATCACGTCGGCGCACATATGGTACAGGCATTGGCCGGACTTCTCGGTGGATTTGAAATTGCCGCGCCCGCGTTTGTTGTACGTCCGGTTGAACCGCCGCGCGCCGGTGTCCTTGTGGACCCATCCGTACACGCAACCAAGATCGAACGCCTGCCAGGGCTGCAAGGCGACCGGCTGGCCCGCCTCCACGCCGCGCGTCTGGATGCACAGGCCGAAAAACCGCAGGATACGGTCCGCGCGGGTGGTGTCGAACACATAAGGAAACTCCGCCGTCCCCTGGCGCTTGAGGTCCGCCAAATGACGCGCGCAGGCTTTGATCTCCCACGCGCAGCACTGGGGGCGGAGCCGCCCCTGGACGACCTGCTTTGCGTACACGCTGACCGGGTGGTGCAGTCCGCTGGGCTTAATCCCCAAAGAGATCACCGTCCGGCTCCGCCGCGGCCATGGCCTGCTCGGCCCGCTTTTGGGCCAGGCGCGCCCGGCCCGAGGGCGTCAGCCCCAGCTTCTCCGCGTACTGGAGCAGATTGCCCTCCACGCGCTGGGCCTTGCCGCTGAGGCTGTCCAGCCGCGCCAGGGCGTCGGCCAGGTCCCGGGCGCTGCCCTCCGCCGCCTCCAGGTCCGCCCGCGCCCGCCGGAGCGCTTCGCACAGGGCGTCGTACCGGGCAAGCTGCACGCAGTAGATGCCCAATGTGTCGCTGTCCAGGTCGTCTAAGATGCTGTAGCCCTCCATGCGCTTGAGGATCGCGGACCAGTACCGGCGCGCCGCCTTGTCCTGACGCATCAGCGGCGGCATCTTCAGCGATGCCGCCCTGCCCCGGTCCGGGAGCACGGCCTGCTCGGCCGCTTCCCGAACCCGGCGCTCCTGGGCGGTCAGGTTCTTGGTCATGTTGTCCATCGTCTTCGGCAATGCCGGCATGGTCCGCCCCTCCTTCCTCCGTCCGCCGCCCCTCCGGCGGGTGCTGTTTTGCTGCGTTTGCCGATGGGGGAGCTTTTCTCCCATCCGAGGGGGCCTGGGGTCTTGCGCCCCGCCGGGTCAAACTTTTTCGCCCCGGGGGGAGGGTCCGCCCCTTCGGGGCCGCGCGGATACGCAAACGCGTCCCTGCGTCTGCCCGCCTGCGCGCCCCGGCGCAGACGTAGCCTCCGCCGGAAAACGCAGCTCAAAAACCGGCCGGACCGTCCGCCCGTTCCGCCGCCGTTTTGCGGTCGTGACAGGCCTTGCACAGGCTCTGGTGATTGGCCGGGTCGATAAACAGCGCCCAGTCCCCGCGAAAGGGCCGGATGTGGTCCACCACCGTGGCCCGTGTCCTGTGCCGCGGATCGTCCGGCGGATAGCGCAGCGCGCAGGACCGGCAGAACGGCTCGCGCAGGAGCTGGGCCGGGCGAAGCGCCCGGGTCCAAAGGGGCAGGTCATACCAGCCGTGATACGCCGCGGACTGATGCCGCTGATGGCGGGGACGGTGGCGCGGGCACCAGCCGGTCCGGGTCAGCGCCGCGCATCCCGGATGACGGCAGGGCCGCAACGGCTTTTCTGCCATGGGCTATCACCTCCACGGAAAATCAAAAAACGCCAGAGCTCCATGCGCGCACCCTTCCGGGTGGTCATGGGCTCTGGCGTTTCACGCTCTGGCCTCTGTCGATATCCAGGATGATCTCCTGCTTGCAGCTGCGGCAGTAAACCGGCAAGCTGCGCGCCTCCGTCTCCGCGTCGATGCGCAACAGCCGCTTGTTCCTGCGGCAGACCGGGCAGGCGATCCATCCATCCTTTACGCTTAGTGTATCACCTTTGCGTTCCGTTTGCAACGCTTTTCCCTCCATTTCTTCTAAATTTGTCAGTTCTTCAACTATATTTCAAGATGGAATACATATTTTATTTTTACCCCGTTTCTCCGCCGCCGCCCGGCAGTATGTACCACGCATAATAATACGCCCCGAACGCGTTCTCCGTCTGATACCGCCCGGCGCAGCGCACGTTATCCGGGATGGCGATCCTGCTGCTGCAATCGCGCCACAGCTCCGTGGGCGGGAGCTTGCCCCGCAGGGACCGGGACGTTACCCAGGTCCGCGCGCCGGTGGGGATCGCGACGCCGTCCGTCGCCTCCTTGCACCAGTATTTCGCCGTGCGACGGTAAGTATCCCGTGGGTGGCGCAGCAGCGGCTCGTCGTCCACGCTGCCGCCGTACCGCCAGAGGGAGCGGATATCCTCCGCCCGGAAGTCGCTGTTGCGCAGACACAGGTGGATGTGGTAGCGGTGGCCGCCGTGGCGGCCCTCGATCAGGTAGGCGTAGTCAAAGGGCTGCCCGCCGCGGCGCAGCTTGAGCCGCCGCAGGAAGGATCGCCACGCCTTGCGCACGTCCGCAAACCGCTTCGGCTCGTGTTCTGCGTCAAAGGTCAAGGTGTAGACCGTGCCCTCAAAGCCAAACAGCGCCAGCTGTAGCTCCAGGCGGTCCATGCGGCTGCGGCAGACGGAGCTGTCCCTGGGCGGGCGGAGAATCTTGTTCTTCTCCGTCCGCTCGTAGGGCGTATCATGAACGGACAGCCGGGGCCGCAGGGCGCGGCACTCCTTGACCAGGGGACCGGCCCGCTGCCGCACGCAATGCCATTGGGGCCGGTCCGTCATACGCTCCGCCTCCCCACGTCCGGGAGCACAGGGACGATCTCCGCCCGCTCCAGCAGCCACGACGCCGGGATGCTCCAGACCGCGCCGCCCTGCTCCGCCGCCTGGCGCTTCGTCAGCCCGACGACCTCCGCCCGGCGGCCGTCCGGGAGCACGATTTCCCACAGATGCCATGACGGGTCAAGTTGTACGATACGTTTCATCTTCCCGCTCCTTCCATCAAATCCTTCCATCAAAACGGCAGCCCCGGGATCTCCCCGGCCACCTCCGTCAGCGCCGCCTGCTGCGGCCCATCGCGTCCCGCCGCACGGATCGCCCGCTGCAATTCCCGGTACTGCTCCCCCGCCGGGGGCGGCGCTTCCCGGAACGTCTGCCGCGCGCCGTCAAAGGATAGCGTCAGCTTCAACCGTTCCCCCTCCTTGTTCTTGCCCACCTTCAAAATCCGGTCGCTGCTGTTGTCGTTGGGATCGGACGGGTACAGCAGCAGCGCCGCGTCCGCGTCCTGCTCGATCTGGCCGGACTCGCGGAAGTCCGCCATGGTGGGCGGCCTCGGCCTGCCGTTGACCCGCTCCGCCCGGCGCAGCTGGGCCAGGGCGATGACCGCCACGCCGTTCTTCCGCGCCATGGTATGTAAGCCCTGGGAGATATTCGTCACCTGCTCATACCTCCCGCTGCCCCGGTCTGAGATCAGCTGCAAGTAGTCCACCAGCACCACCTCGTAGCGCCGCTGGAGCGCCACGGCCTGGATGTCCCCCACGGTCATGCCCCCCGCGTCGATAAAATCCAGGGACAACTCCGACAACTCCGCCGACGCCCGCGCCAATGCGTCCCAGTCCCCGGCGTTCAGGGCCCGGGTCTTGATCCGGGGCAGCGGGACGCCCGCCAAGTGGGAAATCAGGCGGTCCGTCAGCTTGCGCGGGCTTGTCTCCAAGGAGAAGTAACCCACCCGGTGCCGCTTGGCCAGCGCCACGGCGAATTGGACCGACAGCATGGTCTTGCCCGCGCTGGCGTAGCCGCCCACCACCACAAAGTCCCCCGGCTCCACATACAGCGCCTTGTCCAGCGCCGGAAAGCCGAAGGTCAGATACTCCGGCGGCGGCGCGTCCTGCCGGGCGATAAAGTCCAGCGCTGCGTCGGACGCGCTGAGGACCTCCGTACTCCGCCGCCGGGCCATCAGGCCGTTGAGCTTTGCGATATGCTCCGCCGCTTCCTCCACCGTAGCCGACCCTGCGGCAAAAAACGCCTCCTCCTGGATCGCCCCTAATTGCCGTTCCTGGCGGAGCAGCTGGCAGTAATACAGGATGTTGGCGGGTACGGCGTATTGCTCCATGACGTCCCGGATGGCGACGCCGTAGCCGTCGTCCCCGGTCTTGCGGAGCACCGTGACCGGGTCCACCGGCTCTCCCGCAAAGTGGAGCGCGGAAATCGCCTCAAACAGCACCCGGTTCACGCCCTCGGAAAAATCCTCCGGCGTCACGGCGGCTACCACCTCCCCCACGCACTCCGGCGTGCGGAGCATCCCGCCCAGGATGCCATGTTCCAACGACTGGATGCTGTAGCCCGTTCCCATCAGATAAATAGCGGCTGGGACCCCTAACTTTAGTTATGGGGAGGAGCCGCGTCCTCCTTTACTTTAGAATCGTTTTATGGTACAACATTTTTGGTGATAATGATGGAATATAGCTATAAATTCCGTATATACCCAACAAAAACGCAAGAAACCTTAATACAGCGCACATTCGGCTGCTGCCGGTTTGTGTTCAATCATTATCTTGCCAAGCGGAAAGAAGTGTATGAACTGTCCGGGAAAACAATGAATTATGTGGCCCGGTACAAAGGATTTGTCTGTGCGGGAGTGGACCTGCCCGGTGTGTGGTACTGTCCACGACCGGGACGGGAACGCTGCAAAGAACATCTTGAATGAAGGGCTGCGCCTGCTGGCATAGCCGGTACATGGTAGGGCGGGGCACGCCCGAACCGATACGCTCGGGGACACCGTGGAAGACCTCGCTGGTGCAGGTAGTGGTGGGTGAACCGAGAATCCCCCAGCTTTAGACGCGGGGAGTGTCAACAAAGCACCTCCTCGTCCTCGGCCCAGCCGCCGGGCGCATCCTTTGCGCCCTTACCGCCAGCGGCCTCCTCCAGGACCTCCGCGTCCTCCCACCGCGCGCCCCGCAGGAAGGTGGCGACGTAGGGGATGCCCACGCCCCGCTGCCAGGGATCGGACGCCTTGAGCTTGACCAGGGCCTTGGCGATGGTGTCGATCAGACCGTCGTCGGGCCGCAGCCTGTCCCAGGCGTCGATGGCGCGCTGCTTGTTCTTCCGCCCCTCGGCGGGGTAAAAGGACCACAGCCCCGCGAACCGCTCCGGCTTCCAGGACGGTTCTGTCCTTCTGCCGCGGTCTGCCCTCCTCCGGCGGACGGTCCTTGACGGCGCGTCCTCCGCCGGCGTCTCACCGCCGCCGGTGTTGTCCTCTGTGCTTTGTGCATTTGCACACCCATCCCCTATGGGGGATATAGGGGGTATTGTTAATATATTACTTGTATTATTCTCTGCGAAAATTTTTTCCATAGGGGTATGGAACATATTTTCCATAGGGTCAGCCCCGTCTCCACCTTCCGGCGGCGTCGGGTCGTCTATCCAAATCCGCCGTTGCATAACCTGATTTGTCCCTCTGTCACGGACAACATCCGTGGTAATGTACCCCTTCTTCTCCAGCTGCCCGACCAGTCCGCTGACCGTCCTGGTGGTGACCCCGAACAGCTTTGACAGGTAACTGTTTTGTGCCCAGCAGTACCCGTGCTCCCCGGCCAGTGCCGTGATCTCCGCGTAGAGTAGCTTTGCGTTGGGCGGCAGGTCCGGGTCGTAGCGCACCTTTGCCGGGAGCACCGCGTAATACGACGGCAGGCGTATGGATATGCTCGGTGCTCCGGTCCGTTTCTCTTTTTCGTCTTTGTTCAAACCATGCGTCCCTCCTCTTTTTCGATTGCGAACAGGTCCTCGATGCCGCAGTCCAGTGCGTGAGCCAGGGCCGGCAGCTGGCGCGCCCGGGGCAGGTACGTCTCCTGTTCCCACGCTTCAATCACGCCGGGCGCTACACCCAGACGCCGGCCCAGGTCCGCCTGGGACAGCCCCGCGGCCCTTCGCAGTTGTTTGATCCGCATGACCGCCATTGCGCCACCTCCTTGTTACTCGTCATCAGCCCAGAACGAAGAAATCCGCTCCTGCTTGGGCTTGTCCACCCGCAAAATGCGGACCTTGCCGAACCGCTCCAGCGCCGCCGCGACGTTGTCCTTGTCCCCGATAACCTCCCCGCCGCCGGTGATCTCCACCGTCAATACGATCTTGCTCATGTCAGCCGCCCTGCCTTCACCGCCACGACGCCCACTGCTCCGCCGCATCTGCCCGCGCCGCATTGTCCGCGCCGATGACCGCCAGGTACGCCTCACCCCCCGCCGGCTGCTCCGCCTCCAGCGCGCAGGCCACGGCGCTGCTGCACCCGAAGCCCAGCAGCGCCAGGACCGCCAGCATCACGGCCACGCGCACCGCCGCCGCCATCTGCTGCCGCCGCCGGCGCTGTTCTCTTGTTTCGTGTCTCATAGGTACCATCCTTTCGTTTATCGTTCTGCATTTTACCCGCATCGTTCCATCTCCGGCGCTCCGCCGGTCGTCAGAAGAAACTGCGCACACTCCGTTTCCCGCTGTCGCGGAAAACTCCGCTCAGCTCCGTTCCTTCTTCCTCTTCCCATGCGACCCGCTCCGCTGGGCTCGCATGGGAGCTTTATGTTTCGCGCAAAGCGCGAAACACGCCAGGGTTTAGGGGGCGCAGCCCCCAATTTCGCCGCCCGGCGGCGAAACAAATTGAAATCATTTTTCCAAGGACATGCGCCTTGGAAAAATACCCCGACCCAGCCGCCCGAACGGGGCGGCGTCACCAGTCCGCAGACTGGTGGGGGGAATCTAAAGGGGGGACGCAGTCCCCTCTTTAACCCCCGCCGTGGTATTCCACGCCGAACGCTTCGCAAAGCTGGCGGTCCGTAAAATACCGCTGCGCCAGGATTCGGGCATCCATCACCGAAAACGTACCTGGATCTTTCAGCTTCTTATAAAACGCCGACGTGCTGACCGTAACAATCTTCACCGTGTCCGGGTTCGTTTCGCCGCGCATGGCCTGCCCGTACCGGAGCGCCGCAAGGAACGCCCGGTCCATGCGCCGGGTCGGGGATTCTCTCAGTTTCGGCATTGCGCTGCCTCCTTTCGCTGTTGATTATAAATCACTATACTTTGCAAAAAAAATTGCATTCCTGTTTGAATCTGAAAGATTCAGGGCATCCGATACAAGGCAAATCTCGCTGGCCTTAAATTCCGAGCGGTTTTCAATCTTGTTCTGCAAACAATATGTCGTTATCCCAAGGATATCCGCCAGCGCTTTGTACTTGATCCCTGCTTTTTTTACAGATTCTCTAAAAAGAGTTGAATTGGTCATTTTCCCCCTCCTCTCTGTGGTTTCCCGTAGGTGATTTTTAATCACTGTCGAAACTATA